>DYNR01000065.1 GCA_020720945.1 Chthoniobacter flavus
ATCATGCTGCAGGAGCGATCTATCTGTAAATAAAATAATGAAACGAACTACTAGTGTCCAGTCGGGACTGGACACTGGATCACCAAGGGGACGATGCTAACTCCAAGGTGTTGCCGTAAAGATCGCGGCAAAAAGCAATCTGGATGTCCCCGAGGGAGGTCTGGTAAAGCACTTCCCCTCCCCGCTTCCTCACCCTCTCCGCCAGCATCCGCACATCGCTTACAATCAAACACCCGTGGACGATGCCGCTCTTGCGCTTTTCTTTTTCCACCGGCGGCGCTGGCGTCACCTCAAAAAGCTCCACGACCTGCTGCAAAGGTGCTCCCGGCGCACGCATCCGCACCAAACAGACCCCCGAAAGCCCTTCACCAAAAACCGCACTCGCCAACTCCCACCCGGCACCACTCTCCGGCGTGAACTTCTTCACCGGCCCAACCGCTTCAAACCCAAATACTTCCCGATACCACCGCTCCGCATCTTCCAACGACGGCACGGCGATGGCCGCATGGTTCCACTGCGGCACCCCCGCCCGCGGAAACAGCACTTCCCACAAAGCTTTCCGCTTTTCTTCATCCTCGATATCCCCGACATAATCGGCCTGCGTCTTCCCAGAAAAATCGGGAATGTCGGGGCGCGCCCCGTTCGCGATCTCCCAGCGAATTTGCGCCAAATAAAACGGGAAACGCACCCAATCGGTCTCCCCGGAACGCAGCACCGCGTCGTGCAACGCCGTAAGCCCATTAACGGCAGGCACTTCGTTCAACGCATCGGCCAATTCTTGCGCCGTCAAATACGCCCCCATTTTTTTTAACTCCTCCAGATGACCAAAAACGGAAGCCCGGATGATCGAGTGCGCCCCCATCGGGTGCTTCTCTTTTTGCAAAGGATCCGCCCCCCTCTCCAACAATGCGGCAACAATCCTCTGGCGCATCGCTCCCGCCGCCTCAGGCATCTTTCCCGCGTTGTTCCCTGTAACGGCGATGACCAGCAAAGGCTGCCGCAAATCCCCCGCCAAACGGCACACATCCACCCCCTCGACCTTGGTCAAAAAATCGGCAAAAATCGCATCGGCTTCTTCGGGAAAATCTCCCGCTTTTTTCAGAGCCGCAACGATGCTTTTAGCTGCCTGGTCGGAAAGGGCTTGATCCTCAACCTCTTCGGGCGGCACTTTCTCCCTCACCCTCTCAAGCAAACCCTCGTAATACTCCTTCTTTTTTCCCCCATCAGGCTCGCTGGCCGCCAAAAGTTTTTCCATCGGCTCATTCTGAAACTGCCTCGCAAAATCAATGGCGCAAAGCCCCCGCAATGTGGTCGCCGCAGTATTGCACTTTTTTTCTACCGCAAATTTTGCCAAGTCGAGATGCCCGTAAAATACGGCCTGCAACAACAGCGTGTGCCCGTTGAGCAACCACACTTCATCCAAAAGAGAGGGGTCGGCTTCGAGCAACGCCGCCGCCGTTTCTACGCTCCCGGACTGCCCCGCCAAATGGATCGGCAACGCCCCGGATGAAACGAACTCCTTCCGTGCATCCGCTCTGTTCTTTGGATGAAACAGCAAAACACGGACGGCTTCCGCCTGCCCCCTCGCCGATGCCAGCAAAAGCGGTGTCCACCCTCCCGCATCACTCCGGTTCGGGTCGCCCCCCCGATCCAACCAATTTTTCAACCAACCGACATCCCCCGAAATCACCGCCTGATTGGCAAGCTCGACCGGTTCCAAACTACCGCAAACGGCATCGGCCATCGCCAACGCAAACACCATCATGAAAAAAACAGCAGCTCTACGGATCATACCTTTTCTTTCTTTTCCTCGTTTTTCTTTTTCTCTTCTCCCATGGAAAGCTTTTGCAAAGAGCGGGAGAGAATCAAAATGTTGACATCGGCAACTCGCTCCATCTGAACCAGATCCATCACTTTATTGATCAACACCCAACCCAGCCCGCCAATCGGGCGATCTTCGAGACGGGCTTTCAAATCGGCGGTCGGCAAGGATTCGGGGTCGAACGGCGGCCCTCCGTCCTCAAACCGCATCACAAAATTTTCCCCAGTCCACGCCAAGTCAACCCGGAAAGTCTTTCCGGGGTCTGCCCCCAATGCGTGCGTGATGATGTTCGTGACAACTTCGCACGCCGCCAACCCGACCTCCCGGACAGAACCCGCCCCCATCCCTCCCGCCAACGCCTCTTCTTCCACCTTCTCCACCACCCGCTCGATCTCGGCAACATCTGCGGAAAACACAAAACTCTTGGCTCCGCCACCCGCCCTCGCCAGCAGCAGCGTAATGTCGTCGAACCGCTCTCCCCCTCCCTGCCACCCCAAAACAGAGCGAACCACTTCGCCCGCAATATCCCCAAGCTCCTGCTCCCGGCCTCCCTCAAACTTCTCGACCATCCTGGCAACCCCGAATTGCGCCCCAAAAAAATCAGGAGCTTCGCTGATTCCGTCGGTGTAAACCGCAAGCAGATCTCCTTGACGGAAAGGGACTTCAAACTCCTTGAAGGTGATCCCTCCCATCGCCCCCAACGCGGGCCCGCTCCGCGCCGACAACATTTCGACCTCCCCACCTGCTCGCAATAACACCGGCGGATTGTGGCCCGCATTGACGCAGCAAAGAGTTTGCCCGGCCAAATCCCACACGGCGACAAACAGCGTGACAAACATCATTTCGGGGTTTGTCCGGGAAAGCATGGCGTTGACCTGCGCGACCGCATCGCGCAAGTCCAAAGCGGAAGTCGCCGTGCGCAAAAGCAAACTGGCCCTGACCATGAACATCGCCGCCGATACCCCCTTGCCGGAAACATCGCCGACCGCCAGTGCCACCCGCCCGCCCGGCAAAACGAAAGCATCGTAAAAATCCCCGCCGATCTCTTGGGCGGGCATCGTCGTGCAATGGATTTTCCCACCGGGAATCCAAATCTGCCCCGGCAACGCCGATTGCTGGATCACCCGCGCCAACTCAAATTCGGTCGCAATCCGCTGCTGCTGCTTGGCAAATTCCTCGGCCCGCAAAAAAGCCGCCTGCAACTCGTCCACCATCCCGTTGAACGCCGCAATCACATCCGCCGTCTCATCGTGCGACACCGCAGGCGGAATCCGCGAACGCAAATTCCCTGCCCGCAAATTCTCAACCCCTTTCCGCAAAACATTCAAATTCCGCGTCACCAACCCCGCGCTCCACCGCGTGAGCAAACCCATCCCAGAAATCCCCACCACCCCCAAAGCCGCAACCGCCCAAACCAGCAAATTTTCATCTCCCTCCAACTCCCTTTTGGGTATCACATACACCAGCTTGGCGGGGTTGTGCGGCAAGTCACCGTAAAAAAAACAGCTCTCTTCCCCCGTGAACGGATTCGTGGCGACGAACCACCCCAACGAATTTCCCATTTGCCGCATCTCGGAAAAATCGCGGAAAACCCCCGCGTTCTCCGCCGCTTTCCGCTCGAATTCCTCCCGCTCTTTTTCTCCCCCATTGCAAGTCGCCAGCGTGATCCTCTGCCCGGGGTCTAACAAAAAAACTTGAAACCGGTCCGCCAACTTGAGCTGTCGCAAGGTCTCCCGCACGGACTGCACCGTGACATCAATCGCCGCGACGCCGGCGAATAAATGATTCATCGATTCGACATAAGTCACTGGAACCGAACAGGTAAAAACCTGATCCGGCACCACTTCTGGCGCCGTGTAAGGGTCGCTCCAAACCCCTTCCATGTAAGTCATCGGCGATGCTTTCACCCCGGCATACCACTTCCCTCCCGGCAGTTCGGGGTCAGCAGGGTCGTAGTTGACCACAAACCGCACGAACTCCCCCTCTTCCCCTCTCCGCAAATACATGGAACGGATGCCTTTGGGCCCCAACACGCTCTCGGTCTCAAACGCCATCCGCACCCCGTGCGCCTTGGGCAACCGCCGCAGAGAGGATTCCATCACCTCATACCACGAGTCCAACCCCTTGGGATCCCATTGCTCGATCAAATCGGTCAGCACGATCGCCTGCAACCGGATGGCGTGCAACTCGGAATCGCCTTTGCTCACCACCGCATCGAGCTTTGCCAACAAATTGTGGACTTCTCTCTCGAACAGCAACTGCCTCCCCTGCCACACGGTCAATGGCCCGGTCAGCAAAAAAATGACCGTCGCACAGGCCAAGGAAATCAGGGTGAACCGGGCCCGCAAACTGCGCGGCAAATAGCGTTCAAATGACATAAAAAAAAGCCTGGGGAAAACGGGGGAAAAAACAAAAAAAGGGGGGGCGGGTTTTCAAAAATACTGCTTCCCCGCCCCCCGCAAATAAAGCCGGATTTCTTCTTTACCAACCGTAGCGGACCAGCCCGTTTTCTAAAACTTCAACGAGTTTTTTGCCACACAACGCGGAATCGTAAGTCGTTCTAGCTGTGATAATTGGATAATCAACAATCACGGAAGTTTCCTTGCCGATGTTCGCGATAAATTGCCCGTCGGGACCGACCGCATCTTTCAAAATGTATTCGAGCTGGTAAGGCGCACCAGGGAAAATCCCGTCCACCTTCAAATACCCGTGCCCGTCGTTGTAATCGTGGACCACCGGATGCCCCGTGACCCTCTTGCCGTAAACCGCGCTCTTGTCGGTGATTTCGTCCCTGGTGAAAGCGATCGCCGCAACCCCGTAGCAAATCCCAACCACCGGCTTCCCGCCCTTGATGAAAAGACGGATCAAATCCTGCACCCTCTTGTTGTTCGCGACATCGAGGATGGGACCGCTCCCGCCGACAATCACCAACGCATCGTATTTGCCCGTGATTTCTTTGCCGATTTTATCCAGCGTGCGGTTGTAGCCAAACAGGTCGTCGAGATAAGTCGAAGAACTCAAATACGGTTTGGCAGGCATCCACTCGGTCAAGTTGATGGGCTTGTCGAGCTTGTCGGACTCTTCGACTTTCTTGACCTTGGCCGCCATCTCCGCCGTCGTCACTTTTTTCCCGAGCGGCGGGTCGATGTAGTTGACATCCATGCTCGGAGGCAACGCCATCGGCTTCGTCCCCTTCGGTGTCGCAAAATCAATTTTGTATCCTGCCCCTTCCAAGGCTTCCATCGGACCGATCAGCTCCTCGCCCCAATAGCCGTATTCGGACAGGATGAAAAGCACCCGCTTGCTCTTTGCTTGCGGAGCCGATTGGGCAAAGGAACTCGCCGCTCCTACCAAGACGAGTGCCAAACAACATATTTTCTTCAGGTTCATAGTTTTGTTCTTTCTGATTCAGGGTTTACTTCAAAAGTTGCACGGCACTCTCCTGCGTGTCCGCCAACAAAAAATAAGGGAGGAAACCGGTGATCTCCAGCGTGTCGCGCATGGTCTGATCCATCCGGCAAAGCACCAGCTTGCCTTCCAGTTCGTTGACGAGGCGAACAACCACCAGCAACATCCGTAACCCGCTGCTGGCCAAATAGCTAACCCCTCCAAAATCAACCGCCATGTATTTCTTTCCACCACGGATTTTCTCGATCAATTTCGCCTCGATCCCGGGTGTGTTGGACGCATCGATTTTTCCGGTAAGCTCGATGATGGTTATGTCACCCTGCTGGATTTCTTTAAGCTCTGTCATAATTGGTTCATTATACTACCTTTTCAAGCCTCGTGCAACCGAGTTTCAAACGCATGAAAAAGCTCGCGCAAAACTTCCGCGACCCTCTGCCTCTCTCCGGCGGGCAAACTCGCTGCCGCCAATAAAATCGCATCGGCGGTCTCTTCCCCTAAATCGGGAAGCAACGGAACCACTTCCGCCCGCAACCGCTCGGAATGCTCGGGATCGCTCAACGCCGACAAAATCACCGCTATCGCTTTTTCGTGCGCCGCTTCATCCCCGGAAAACCGCAACACCCCCGCCCCCGCAACCACGCGCGCAACAGGATCGCTGGACTCCAGCCAACGAGATGGTGCCCCCGCATCCGGGCACTCCCCTGTCTGATGGCAAGCAACCAGCGCGGCCAAATGCGCATCGGAACGCTCGGAAGCGAGCAACGCCGACAAAACTTCTCTCAACTTGGGCCTCATCGCTTCTTTCTTCCACAAAACCCGCACCGCCGTCGCTCGCACCCCCGGCGCATCATCCTCCAAACTCTCCGCCAAAATCCCTTCCGCATCCCAGTCAACCCTCCCGACCGCCTCGACCACCCGACAACGCACCGTCGCCGATTCGTGCCGCAACCACCGCCGGGCAACTTCTCCCCCTTCTCCCGGACTCTTCTTCCGCAACAAAAACCGCAACGCCTCCGCGCAAACCAATGGCACCCGATCCGTCTCCAAAACTTTTTCGACCCTCGCCGTAACCTCCTCTTTCCCGGACAACGGGGACTTCGCCAACGCCCGCACCGCCTCCCTCCGCACCAGCTCGGACGCGTCCCCGCAATACACCAGCAACTCCTCGACGCACGCCGCATCCCCGATGTTTCCCAACACCCGCACCGCCGCTATCCTCGCCCCGGAATCGGAAGACCCCCGCACTTCGCGCAACAACTCCATCGCCCTCGCGTTCCCCGGTTCCTCCAAACAGTCGATCGCATCCAGCACCGTCCGCCGCTCCGTCGCCTTCAAGTTGCTCTCCACCAACCCCATATAACTCTTCTGCGAACGGGAAACGACGAAAAGCCACACCGCGCCCAACAGCAATCCCGCAACCGTAATCGGGTCGGTCAACCCTTGCCCGTCCGTCGCATCGAACAGGTGATGCAACACTAAAATCAACACCCCGCCCAACACCCCGCCCAACGGGTTGATCACCCCTTCGATCACCCCGCGTACCCGCGCCCTCACATCCCGCGGAATCGCGTTCAACGCAAGCTGGTAAGAATTCCCCTGCACCGTCATCCCGACCATGTCCCACGAATACCGCAAGAAAACCCCCGGCCAAAATGCAAACTTCACCGCGACCAAAGCAAACCCTGCCAGCACCACGCCCGGCAACGCGCAAAGCCCCCGCCCTACCCCGATCCGACGAATCAAATACCCGCTAAAAAACATCTGGACCATCAACCCGCTCGCGTTAATCACCATCCCGTAAATCCCATAATACCCCGCAAGCTTGGCTTCCGAAGGAAACGCCGCATTCATCATCCTCGTGTATTGAAAATCTGCCACCGAACCCACAATCCAAAACATCACCGCCACAAACCCCAAAATCATCGCCATCCGCGAAGAACGAAAAAATTTCCACCCCTCCCGAATCCGCCCCTCGGACTTCTCTCCCCCTTTATCCCCTGCCCGCCGCCCGCTCAATTCCCCACCGTAATTTTTCCTCACCCACCAAGTCAACGGCACTAACGCAAAAATCGTCCCCGCCCAAATCACCACCAAGTTGGCCGTCCCGATGGATGTCGCCAAAAAATGGATCGATGCCCCGCCCAAAATCCCCCCGATCGTCCCCGCCGTCCCGATAATCGGATACAACCGCCTCCCCTGCGACGGACGAAAAATGTCGTTGATAATCGTCCAAACCTGCGTCCCCAAACTGGAGTTCCCCACCCCCTGCGCAAAAAATACCGCCAAAAAAAACAGCACCAGCGGCAAAGTGAACCCCGTCTCTCCTTCCTCAGGTCTCGCGCTAACCAAAAAACGGGAAACAATCAACACCCCTCCCGTCGCCACCGAAAACCACACCAGCAATCGGTCGCGCCGCACCGCATCAGCAAACGCCAAATACACGGTGGACCCCAATACCCCCAGCAAGCTGATGCCGATGTAAGTGTAAGGCAAATACTCGACCCCCATCCGCTTCACGAGCATGGAATGAACCGCACTCCACCCGATCGCGTAACCGATGGAAAGCAGGACATTCATCATCCAGGTCACCCCGACCTTCCCGATCTCGTCTCTCCGTATGTCCAGTAGCGTCATGCCTTTCCGTTTTTTCTTTCCCCCGCCCCGCGCCTCACTTTGCGACCAGCGTCACCGTGACAAGCTGCGCCTCCTGCCACTTGGGCAACTTCACCGACATTGCTTTCTTATCAAAATCCGTGAACGCTTTCCCCCCCACCGTCACCGATGCGATCTCCACTTTACCGGGCGGCAAGGATATCGGCTGCACGAAAAAAACGCTCCCACCGGCATCCAAACAGGGCGCAAAATGCAAAACCACCGGCCGCTTTTTCACGAGCAAGTTGGTATATAAATGTGCGAAATAAGTCAGCTCCATATTGTGGTAACCGCTCTTGGAATGACTTCCTTTGTCGGCCCTGTCTCCGAGCAAATACGGTGTCCCATCCGATTGCACATCAAAAAACACATCCCCATCATCATGGTCAGGATACGCCAAATTGTAAAACCCTGCCCCCGCCCTCGCCGAATCCAAATACTTCTTGTCCCCCGTCTCCGCAAACAAAATGTAATTGGCTAAAATCCCTTGCTCTTGCTGCCACCACGCCTTCCTGTCATGCCACGCCAACTCGTAACGCCCAGTCACCGGATCGGGCTGCCGCTCGATCACATCATACCAGCCGCCCCTCTTGCCATCTTGCCCATACACAATCATCTCGTCCCCACACTCCTTGGCAACTTCCAAAAACTTCTTCTCTCCAGTCAAATGGTAAAGGCGGGTCAAACACCACGCGATTTTCAAGTTGTGCCCGACAACCCCCCGGTTCTGCTGCCACGCGTAACCGTGGTCCGGCTTCCAGTTTTCGTCGAACCGCTCGTTGACAAACGGGCTCTCCGCATCGGGAAAATGCTCGGCTATCAATATCCCTAACTCTTTGAGCCTCTGGAGGAAACGGGGATTCTTGGTCGCCAGATAAAGGTTCTCCAAATAGGCGGGCAAGTGGTCGCCGACGGAGTTCCAGTTTTTCTTTTTCGCATTTTGTCCTGCCGCATCTTCCGGCGCGAGCGTCCCGGGATGGACATGGGAAAAATACCCCTGCTCCAACAGGTTCGCCGTATCTCCGTCCCAAAAATAATCGTCCATGAAACGGACGGTCTTTTCGATATCCGAAAGAATCTCTGGGTCCCCCGTAATACGGTAAAATTGCGTCAACCCGGCCAAACAATAAATCTGCTCGTAAAGAGGAATCGTCCCCGCATCGTCGGAAAACAAAGAAGGCAACACGGGACGCCCCGCGCGCAACGCATGCAACCAATACACATACTTGCCATCCGGCGACTCAACCCGCATCCGCTCCCTCTGGTACCGAACTAACTCG
Organism: Chthoniobacter flavus; assembly: GCA_020720945.1. Taxonomy (GTDB): domain Bacteria; phylum Verrucomicrobiota; class Verrucomicrobiia; order Chthoniobacterales; family DYNR01; genus DYNR01. Next base: position 9,163 of record DYNR01000065.1, read on the forward strand.
CGCACGGCCTTCAGCACCCGCGGACTGCCGTTCAAAATGTAAGTCGAACTCAACCCGTAAATCAATCGGGAGAGCGTCGCTGTCTCCTGCAAATTGATCGTCTCGGGACGCTTGCTCCCCGTCTTGGTTATGTCCGTCCGATACCCCGAAGCATCCTCGATCTCCCCTTCCCCAAACTGCGAGCGAACCCAAAAATCCGCGATGTCCCGCGCCTGCGACGACCACCAGTCGGCCTGCTCGTAAACAAGTTTCTCATCCCCGCCCCCAAACACGGTCACTTCTTTTGCAACAAGCTCTGGCACATCGGAATACACCAACCCCGATGCCGCCACCCGCGCCCCTTTTTGAAACACTTCCATCCCTGCGGAATCCCTCATCCTCTCCCTCTCATCCAAATCGCGCAAACTGTGCACATACGCATTCCCCGCCACCCGCACTGGCTGCAAACTCCCATCGACCAAACGCAACCGCAATTCCCTCGTATCCGGACTCACCGCCTCCACAATCCCCTGCACCCGCTCAAAACGCACCGAAGGCACTTTCTTCTCTCCCCCTCCTTCTCCCCCCATCACGCTTCCCGCTAAAACAACCCAACACACAAATGAGAACACTATCGATTTCATGATTTTCTACGGAGCTATCTATCTACTATTTATCGGCATTTCAAGGGAAATTTTCCACTGTCGGCGAGTCATTCAAAGACCGCATAGATGCCGTAGGCATCACCGCTTGTAGCCGAGGTGCGAGAGAGGAACAGATACCCCCTCCAGTCCAAGAATAAAATTTGATTCCGCTCCCGAAGAGATCGAAACCATTGCTGCCACACCCTAAGATAAACCGCATTCCTATTTGCAAGTGCTTGAATACCAGCATGATTCAAAAAGCGAACCAATCAGGAAGAAAGGAGCTGAAGCAACCTGAGTCTCCGTGTTTTTAGAATTACGCGAGGATTCAAGTTGAACCTAAGAGTTGTCAAACTCTGATGGATCCGGTAAAAGGTTCTGAGCAAATCGCTATTGCACCCGTAGCTCAGGGGATAGAGCACCGGACTTCTAATCCGATGGTCGCTGGTTCGATTCCAGCCGGGTGCGCCACTTAAAACAC
>DYNR01000066.1 GCA_020720945.1 Chthoniobacter flavus
CACCCTAAACCTTCTCGACTTGCCAATACTCAAGATCCACGACGACTTCGCGGTCAAAAATGATCACAGAAACACGCAACTTGCCTCGCACCGGATCGATCTCCACAACAACACCAGGTTGATTTTCAAACGGCCCGTCTGAAACCTTCACCTTGTCACCCACTTCAAACTCAATCTTCGGTTTGACATTTTCCTTCAAATCGTCAATCTGCGAAAGCAACGCTTCCACTTCCTTCCGGGGCATCGGCGACGGCTTGCCCTTGTGCCCCGCAAAACCCAAAACACCATTCGTCTCGCGAATGAAATACCACGACTTCTCAACGAGCTTGTTCTCCTCGTCAAAAAGCTTCATGTTCACAATGATATACCCAGGGAAAAACTTGCGGTTCGTTTCGTGCTTCTTCCCTCGTTTGATTTCCCGAACCCTCTCGCTGGGAATCAAAACATTGTAAATATATTCCCCCATTTCCTCCGTTTTGATCCGCAGGTTGATGTTGTCTAAAACCTTTTTCTCACTACCCGAGAGAACTTGAACGACATACCATTGATCGCGTGGAGAGGTGGACATTGTTTAATAAATAGAAATTACAGGATTCGGATGAATTTGGGCGGGCTTGCTCCTCAAAAAGAAGGATTTTGTAAAAACAAAACTTCAACCCGTCAAGGCGTTGTCAAAAAGCCGACGACATTGATTGTCACTAAATCAAAAAATGCGATATACCCCCCTAGAAGGAGCATCGCAATAATAACCACTACCGTTGAATCCCAAAGTTCTTTGTAACGCTTAAACCCCTTTTCGTTGGGGTCCCAAGGCCACTGCGCCTTAGAAAGCTCCACACGGACTTCCGCAATGAAATTTTTCGTTTTTGCAAACATACAAGGAAAAAGAAATTTAAGAAGCCGGACGGACGATTAACAAGTTCCGCAGAGAACACGTCAGGAGGGACTCGAACCCCCAACCGACGGTTTTGGAGACCGCAACTCTACCAATTGAGCTACTGACGTATCACTGCAGACAACTTTCGATATCCTACGGACTACAAATTAGTCGAGAATATCGCCGACGCGACCTGCACCTACCGTGCGGCCACCTTCGCGAATCGCGAAGCGGATGGTTTTTTCCATCGCAATCGGGGTGATCAAATCGATTTCCACCGAGACATTGTCGCCAGGCATCACCATCTCAACCCCTTCAGGGAGCTTGATGTTACCCGTCACATCCGTCGTGCGGAAATAGAACTGCGGGCGGTAGTTGGAGAAAAACGGAGTGTGGCGTCCTCCCTCGTCTTTGCTCAAAATATACACTTCCGCTTTGAATTTACGGTGCGGCTTAATCGTGTTCGGCTTGGCGATAACTTGACCCCGCTCGATGTTCTCTTTCTTGATACCGCGAAGCAAAAGCCCCACATTATCACCGGCACGCGCTTCATCAAGAAGCTTGCGGAACATTTCGATGTCCGTGCAAGTCGTCTTTTGCGTGTCGCGAAGACCGACGATTTCGACTTCTTCCATCTTCTTGAGGATCCCGCGTTCCACGCGACCCGTGGCAACCGTCCCACGACCTTCGATGTTGAACACATCTTCGACCGGAAGCAAGAAGGTTTGATCCAACGGACGAACGGGCTCCGGAATGTAAGCGTCCACCGCATCCATCAGTTCGAGGATGTTCTTCTCGTATTCTTCGCTGCCTTCCAACGCTTTGAGCGCGCTGCCTTTGACAATCGGAATATCGTCACCAGGAAATTCATACTTGCAAAGAAGTTCGCGCACTTCCATTTCCACGAGTTCGAGCAGGTCTTTGTCATCGACCATATCGACTTTGTTCATGAAAACAACCATCGCCGGCACGCCGACTTGGCGGGCGAGGAGGATGTGTTCGCGGGTCTGGGGCATCGGACCATCTGCCGCACTAACGACCAAAATCGCTCCGTCCATCTGCGCCGCACCCGTGATCATGTTTTTCACATAATCCGCGTGGCCGGGGCAATCGACATGCGCATAGTGACGGTTGTCGGTCTCATACTCAACATGCGCAGTGTTGATCGTAATCCCGCGTTCTCTTTCTTCAGGAGCTGCATCGATTTGAGCGTAGCTGCGAGCCTGTGCTTTACCGGATTTGGCCAAAATCGTAGTAATGGCCGCGGTAAGCGTCGTTTTACCGTGATCCACGTGACCAATCGTGCCGATGTTCACATGGGGTTTGTTCCTCTTGAATTGTTCTTTAGCCATGATTTTAAAGTTTTGTCTGCGTTGTTATGGTTTTTTTGCGCGTAGCAGCTGGAGCCCATGACCGGGATTGAACCGGTGACCTCGTCCTTACCAAGGACGTGCTCTACCGACTGAGCTACATGGGCATCGTTGGTTGGCCTGAGCCAGGGTAAAATAGATCACCAGCGCTAGCGCACTTCGCCACAGAATCAAAACCCGGTTCCTCGCTCCCGCGCATCCCCCGAATCGAAATCCCGCAACAAAGTTGGACTATGAGGTTATCAAGAATACCCGTGCTGTCAAAAGGAAAATACGAGTTTTTTCTTTTTTTTCCACGGGGGAAAAAACCGGAAAAATAAAAAATTAACCCTTCCCTATCAACGAGTTACAATGATAGACCCCGCAAAGAAAACCTTTCCCCCAATTTTTTCCCGCCTAAAAAATGCAAGCGTCGCCTTCCGCCGCATCCAAAATTTCCCGAAATACGCCGGGGTGCGCGGACTCCACGCGATTCCAATTCGGGATCAGCGGATGCCCCAGCGGGTCGTCCAAATAAATCCTCGAAGCCAAGCGGATGCTCCTCGCAAAAGTGGCGACCGCAAGCTCCTCTTCCGCCCGGTCGTAACGCAGGCGATTGATCTCCGCATCGGCGGCATAACACCGCATCGTGTCTTGCGCTTTTTGCTGGTAGGTGGTCAGAAGCGTGTCGAAAATCCCTTGGTCGAGACGGATGCCCTGCCCCGCCATCGCCATAAAAATACACCGCGCCACATCGATGGCCATTTTGTTTAACCCCTTGGTCGCATCCTGCGGCGAAAGCTGCTGGTGCTTGTGGTCGTAACGCTCGCAAATCTCTACCTGACAAACGCTTTTCGCTGCTGCAATCCGGTAAACCTCCGCCAAAAAACCGACTTCCACACCCCAGTCCGACGGCACTTCCGCCCTCCGCGCCACCTCGATATCAAAACTCGCTTCCCCCGAAAGCGGATACCGGAAAGAATCCACATACGACAAAAACGGATGCCCGCCCACGATGCTCTCCAACGAGCGGACCAGCGGCGTAAACAACAACCGCATCACCCTCCCGTTCAGCCGGTCGGAAAAACGCGCGCTATACCCCTTGCAAAAATCAAAACCGAAAGTCGGGTGCGCCACGGGATAACACAACCTCGCCAAAATCTCCCGGCTGTAAGTCTTGATGTCGCAATCGTGGGTCGCAATCATCCTGGCCTTTCCTCCCGCCAACACATACCCGTAACACAACCACAAATTCCGCCCCTTCCCTCCCGCCCCCAACTCCACGCCCCGCCCCGCCAACTCGACCGTCAACCGCTTCATCCGCGGCCCATCGTTCCACAGCAATACCGTCTCTTGCCGGAGCCTCGAAAAAATCTTTTCCGCACTGCCCCAATCCTCCCGCCCCGCACCATCAATCCCCACCACCACCTGCCGCAAATAAGGGATTTCCGCCACCTGCCCGACAATCCGCTCCAGCGCCTCACTCCCAAGCTCATTCGCATGGCACGGCAAAACCAACGCGATCGGACAATGGGCGGAAGCCTCTACCAAGGATGCCTCCAACGCCCCCACATCCGGATCCCCCAAACGGTGGAATGTCGCCACCGACCCGCTCTGAAAAAAATCCGCCATCGCCCCGTTTCTCCCACTTTCCCCCCTCCCTTTGCAACCCCTATCTCCCAAAAAAACTTTCTCCCCTACCCGCACTTCGGGGTTGCAGGTCTCCGCCTTTGGTGTAAATAAAGACCCGTATGCACAAGCTCCTGACCGTTTTTTTACTCGTTTGCGCCATAGCCGCAACCTCCGCCTCCGCGCAGGAAATCATGGACGGGATCGCCGCCATCGTGAACGGCGATGTCGTCACGATATCGGAGCTACGGGAACTCACCGCTGCCAGAGAAACATCCCTCCGCCAAAGCTTGCGCGGCGACGAACTCACCCGCGAAGTTTCAAAAATCCGCCACGCCGCCCTCAAAGACCTCATCGACCGCCAACTCATTTTGCAAGAATACAAAAAGAAGGAATTCAACATCCCCAACTATGTCGTCGAGGACCGCATCCAATCCATCATCCTCAAAGAGTTCGGCGGCGACCGCGCCGCTTTCGTCAAAACCCTCCAGTCCCAAGGCTACACGATGACCCGCTTCAAAGAGATGGAAAAAAATAAAATCATCGTCCAGGCCATGCGCCAAGCCAATGTCAAAGACAACTTCGTCATCACCCCCAAACAAGTCCAGGCTTTCTACGACAAAAACCGCGCCGCCTACTCGACCCCAGAAGAAATCAAACTCCGCATGATCGTCCTCCGCGAAGGCTCCTCCCCCTCCGCCTCCCCACTGCCAGACCTCCCGGACTCCGAAAGCAAAAAAGGCATGGCCCAAGAAATCCGCGACAAGCTGGCAAACGGCGGCGACTTCGACCGCATGGCAGCCATGTATTCCGAAGACCCCTCCACCGCAAACATGGGCGGCGACTGGGGATGGATCCAGAAAAACACTCTGAACGAACAACTTACAAAAGCAGCGTTCGCTTTGCAAGAAGGCAAAATCAGCCAGGTGATCGCGCTGGGCAGCTCCTACTACATCATGATGGTGGAATCCCGCAAACCCGCCCGCACCAAGCCGCTCCAAGAAGTCAAAGCGGAAATCGAGCAAAACCTCATGCAGCAAGAGCGCTCAAAAGCCCAAGACCGCTGGCTGGAAACTTTGCGCAAAACCGCCTTCATCCGAATCCTCGTGTGACCGGAAAAAAAAGAAAACCCATCCTCGGCGTGACCGCCGGCGACCCCGCGGGCATCGGCCCGGAAATACTCGCCGCCGCACTCGCCCGCTTTTCGGGAAACGCCGAAATCCGCATCATCGGAAACGCCTCCCCCATCAAGCCCGGACACCCCACCGAAACCGGGACAAAAATGGCAATCGAAGCCCTCGAAGAAGCCGCCCACCTCGCCCTCCACGGGGCGGTGGACGCCATCGTCACGGGCCCCGTCAGCAAAACCCACCTCCACCGCGCCGGCTTCGCATTCCCGGGTCAAACCGAGTTTTTCGCCGCCCGCGCCGGAACAGAAAATTTTGCCATGATCTTGACGGGCAAAGGCTTAACCGTCGGATTGGCGACCATCCACATCCCCGTCCGCGAAATCGCAAACCGCCTGACCGAACCCGCCATCCTCCAAACGGCCACGCTCTTGGCGGATTTTTTAACCACATTGAAAAATGGAAAACCCCGCGTCGCCGTCGCAGGGCTAAACCCCCACGCCGGAGAAAACGGCGACATCGGCAGAGAAGAAATCGAGCTCATCGGACCCGCCATCGCAAAACTGCAAGCCCGCTTCCCAGGAATTTTTTCCGGCCCCCATTCGCCGGACACCGTCTTTTCCCAAGCCGTGGCAGGAACCTTCGACGGCGTGCTCTGTATGTATCACGACCAAGGCCTCATCCCGCTGAAACTCCACGCATTCGACCAAGGGGTCAATGTCTCTTGGGGGCTGCCTTTCCTCCGCACCAGCCCAGACCACGGAACCGCGTTTGACCTAGCAGGAAAAAAACTCGCACGCCCCGACAGCATGATCGCCGCGCTCGACCTCGCCGTGAAACTGCAAGATTCCCTCGCGGCCTCACGCAACCGGCTTTAATCCCACTAAAAATCCAAGTGTTTGCGCAAAACACCTTGGAAAGCAGGGATTTATCACCGCTCCAGACAAAGGGATCCATCCCCTTGCCAACGAAAAAAAGAATCCCCGTTCAAACATTTCGCTCCTTGCCCTCCATCCCAAAAAAGCCCATTCTCCTCTCCAGCGAACCTATTGCACCAACGCCCATCCTCTCGCCCTCTCGCCCACACGGACTCAAACCGAAAAACCACCCCCTCTCTACACCGACCAAAACACTTATGAACACCGGCATCGAAACCATGCGGGATGCCCGCAAAAACAAAGGCACCGCCTTCACCGCAGAAGAACGCAAAACCCTAGGCATCGAAGGCTTTTTGCCCCCGGTCCCCCAAACTCTCGAACTCCAAGTCGGAAGGATCAACACCCAACTCGGCGACCTGACCACCGACTTCCAAAAATACTGCTTTTTGAACGACTTGAAAACGCGCAACGAAACGCTTTTCTACGCCGTCATCATGTCGGATCCCGCCGCCTTCATGCCCATCGTTTACACGCCGACCGTCGGGGAAGCCTGCCAAAAATTTGACCACTTTTTCCGGGGTTCCCAAGGGATCTACCTGCCCATCACCGCCCGCGGCAGAATCAAAGAAATCCTCTCGCACTGGCCGGAGAAGGATGTCCGCTTCATGGTTGTCACCGACGGCGAAAGGATTCTCGGCCTCGGCGACCAAGGGGTCGGCGGCATGGGCATCCCCATCGGAAAGCTCTCCCTCTACACGGCTTGCGCAGGCGTGCCCCCGCAATTCACCATGCCCGTCATGCTGGATGTCGGCACCAACAGCACGGATTTGCTCGAAGACCCCCTCTACTTGGGACTGCGGCAAAACCGCGTCCGCGGCGCGGATTACGATTCTTTCATCGATGAATATGTCCTTGCCGTCCAAGAACTTTTCCCGAAGTGCTGCATCCAGTGGGAAGACTTCGCAAACTTCCACGCCGTCCCGATCCTCGGCCGTTACAGAGAAACCGTCTGCACCTACAACGACGACATCCAAGGGACCGCCGCCGTCGCCTTGGCCGGAATCTTCGCGGCACTACGCGTCTCTGGACAAAAGTTGACCGACCAGCGATTCCTCTTTTTGGGCGGCGGTTCGGCGGCAACCGGCATCGCCGAACTCATCAGCGAAGCGATGGCCCTGGAAGGGATTTCTATCTCCGATGCGAGAGCGAAAAACTGGCTCTACGATGTGAACGGCCTCATCGAGTCCACCCGCACCGATTTGGCGGATTTCCAAAAACCTTTCGCCCACCCCCATGCGAAAGTCGCTTCCTTCGTCGATGCGATCTCCGCACTCCGCCCAACGGGAATCATCGGCGTCAGCACGGTCCCAAAACTTTTCACCAGCGCGGTCATCAAAACCATGGCCGAAATCAACGAACGCCCCATCATCTTCCCTTACTCGAACCCTACCTCCCGCTCGGAATGCACCGCGGAAGAAGCTTACCGGTGGTCGGACGGCAAGGCGATTTTCGCCAGCGGTAGCCCCTTCCCGCCCGTGGAAATCCAAGGAAAAAAATTCGTTCCAGGTCAGGGGAACAATGTTTATATTTTCCCGGCAATGGGGATGGCAGTTTTGGCGACCGAAGCAAAACTCGTTCCAGAAGAACTGTTTATCACTGCGGCAAAAGCCGTCGCCGCCCTCGTCACGGAATCCGATTTGGACTCTGGTCTCATCTACCCGCCGCAAAGCCACATCTTCGAAGCGTCTCTCCAAGTCGCTACAAAAATCGCGGAAAACATCTTCGATCTCGGCCTCGCGAGGATTCCTCGCCCCGCCGACATCGCCGCCCACATCCGCGCCATCGCCTACAAACCCGCCTACGCACCCGCACCCTGACCCTCCTCCAGCCCATGCAAACCACCCAACTCTCGGGAGCAAAAATCCTGGTCAAAAGCCTCGAACGCAACGGCACGCGTTTCGTCTTCGGAATCCCCGGCGCAAAAATCGACGCGGTTTTTGACGCCTTGGAGGATTCTCCGATCCGCCTGATCGTCTGCCGCCACGAGCAAAACGCGGTTTTCATGGCCGCCGCTTACGGGCGCATCACGGGCGAGCCCGGCGTGGTCTTGGTAACCTCCGGTCCCGGTGTCGGAAATCTCACAACTGGCTTGCTCACAGCGACAACCGAAGGCGACCCCGTCATCGCCATCGGCGGCTCTGTCGCCAGCAACATGCTCCTCAAAAACTCGCACCAAAACACCGACAACGCAAAAATCATGGAGGCGGTGACGAAAAAAAGCGTGTCCGTCCCGAATGTCGAAAACTTGCAAGAAGTCATCACCAACGCGTTCCGCACCGCAAAAGCTCCCCGGAAAGGCGCTTTTTTTATCAGCATCCCCAGCGACATCCTCTCCGCAAAAACCTCCGACACGATCCTGTCGGGACACAAAGAAATCTCCTACGGGCTTTCGGCAAAACACGAAATCGAAAACGCCGCAGCCCTCATCAACGCGTCGAAACTCCCCGTCCTTTTCCTAGGCCAAGATGCCAGCACCGAAAAAAATGCGGCATCCATCCGCGCCCTCATCGCCGCGCACCGCATCCCTGCCGTCGCGACCTACCAAGGCGCTGGCGTCCTTTCCCGCGAACTTTTCGAGCTGTTTGTCGGACGCGTCGGGCTCTTCAAAAACCAGCCCGGCGACCGCCTCCTCGACTTGGCGGACACCATCATCACCGTCGGCTACGACCCCGTCGAATACGACCCGGAAACTTGGAACGCATCAAAAACAAAAAAAATTGTCCACATCGATGCCGTCCCCTACCAGGTCAACGCCTGCTACCAACCCGCAGCAGAAATCCTCGGCGACATCGCAGAAAATGTCGCCCAGCTTTCTTCCCTCCTCTCTCCCTTTCTCGCCCCAGAAACCAGGCAAACCATCTCCACCCTCCACGCAGAAATCGTTTCCCACGCTGCGGAAACTCCCTCCTCCCCTTCAGAAAAAGGAAAAATCCACCCGCTCCAATTCATCCAATCCCTCCGCCAAGCCACCGGCGACGAGGACTTGGTCGCCTGCGACATCGGCACCGTCTATATGTGGATGGCCCGCTATTTCATGGCCTACAAACCACGCAAACTCCTCTTCAGCAACGGGCAACAAACCCTCGGGGTCGCCATGCCTTGGGCCATCGCCGCAAAACTCGCCTTCCCGGAAAAACGCGTCTTCGCAATTTCCGGCGACGGCGGCTTTCTCTTCTCTTCGATGGAACTGGAAACCGCCGTGCGCGAAAAAACTCCTTTCGTCCAATTCGTCTGGACGGACGGGACTTACAACATGGTCCTCGAACAAGAACTGCTGAAATACAAAAGAAAAAGCGGCGTGGACCTCGGCCCCGTCGATCTCGTTTCTTACGCCGCCGCCTTTGGCGCAAAAGGCTACCGCCTGGATTCCATCGCCGATTTCCCCGCATTGTTCGAAGAAGCCACCCGGAGCTCCGTCCCCGTCCTGATCGATGTCCCCATCGACTACTCCGCAAACCGCGAGCTTTTTGTTTCCTTGAACGAACCCGACGCAAACTGACCGAAATGAGCAAGCTAATCATCGAACGGGCAAGCGAAAAACCAAACACCCTGGGCGCTATCGGGTCGGTGGAAAATGTCGTCCGGGGCATCGTCCCAGAGACACTAAAAAACCGCCGCTTTTCCGCTTCGGAAATGCGCTACGGTTTCGAGCTAGGCTCCCCGCAAGGCATCCGCAACATGGGGGAGTGCATCGCCATGAACGGCCTCCTTTATTCCAGCAGGACGGATGCCACGCGGAAAGAACGCGACCCTCTCATGTGGGGACCAGAGTTCGTGACCTCCGGGATTTTCCTTGTCCCAAACACCTGTGAGCCCAACCTGAAAATCTCCTATTGCTCCTTAGATAAAAATCTTTCTATCAGGGAGATATACAAAAAAATCTACAAAATCACGGGCGCGCCTTTTGCCATCGCAGGCTGCGCGGAGCTAGCGCAACTCCGCTCCCAAGCCATCACCTACTCCCCCGTGGAAAACGAAAGCATTTTTTCCAACCCGAAAAAATATTTCTGCGACGACGAAAGCGTGGAACGGGACACGAGCATCGCGTTGGTCGGTGTCGTGAGCGACTTTTCGGATGCCGGAAACCCGGCCATCAACGAAAAATTGCGGACTGTTCTCTACTACAACCCCTTCAACCGGCAAAGCGCAAAACTCGTTTCGCACACCCATGCGGCAACGCTGACCAACCCGATCCTAAACATCGGAGAAATCCACCCCCACCATGTCAAATCCGTCGTTCATCTGATGGACGATTCCCTCGTCCGCTACATCAAAGCGGAAGTTTTCGTAATCGCCGACATCGAAAACTACGAAAACAAATTTCCGCCATCCTAG
>DYNR01000324.1 GCA_020720945.1 Chthoniobacter flavus
TGATTTTGCTGGAGCGCACCGGAGAGCCTTAACCCTTCGGTGCCAGCAGTTTATTGGCTGTAGTTAGCGGGCCGCATTCGCGTCGATATGGGCTTGCGGGTGGAGGGTCGATATCCGCATCCCGTAAAATGAACGGTGGACGAAAAACAGGCCGATCGCAAAGAACACCGCGCCGATGCCTACGGAAATCGAGAGGGGTGAATTGATGGCGATTTCGACGGCGAGAATGCCGAAGAGTGTCGTGAATTTAATGATCGGGTTGAGGGCGACCGAGGAGGTGTCTTTGAACGGGTCTCCGACGATGTCGCCGATAACGGTAGCATCGTGCAACTCGGTGCCTTTCATTCTCAACTCCACTTCGACGATTTTTTTCGCGTTGTCCCAACACCCGCCCGCATTCGCCATGTTGATTGCCATGTAAAGCCCGAACATCGCGATTGAAATGAGGTAGCCGACGAAGAAAATCGAATCGAAACACGCGAAGGCGAGGGTGAGGGAAAAAACGACACCGAAAATGTTGATCATCCCTTGCTGGGCATACACGGTGCAAATGCGCACGACTTCGTTGCTGTCTTTGGCGGAGGCGCGAGCGCTCCCGTCCAATTTGATGTTTCGTTTGATGTAATCGACTGCGCGGTAGGCACCTGTGATGACGGCTTGGCGGGAGGCTCCCGCGAACCAGTAAACGACAGCACCGCCCATGAGAAGCCCCAAAATGATGCGGGCATCCACGATGCTGAGGGTCGATAAGTTTTCCCATCCGTAGTGTTTTTTGAGCATCAGGATGAGGGAAAAAATCATGGTGGTGGCACCGACGACCGCAGTTCCGATGAGGACGGGTTTTGCTGTGGCTTTGAAAGTGTTGCCCGCGCCGTCGTTGTCTTCGAGAAGGAGTTTGCCTTTTTCAAAATCCGGGGCAAAGCCGAAATCTTTTTGCAGCTCTTTTTCGATGCCGGGAATTTGTTCGATGGTGGAGAGTTCGAAAACCGACTGGGCGTTATCGGCGACAGGGCCGTAGCTATCGACGGCGATGGTGACGGGGCCCATGCCGAGCATCCCGAACGCGACTAAGCCGAAAGCGAAGACGGCGGGGAAACTCATGTAGTCTCCGACCGTTTCGAGGCTGGTCAAGTAGGCGGCAAGCATGAGCAGGGAGAGGCTGACCCCTTTCCAGAAACAAGAAAAGTCGCCCGCGACGAGACCGGAAAGGATGGTCAAACCGGCACCGCCTTCGGTGCTGGCGTTGACGACTTCGTGGCAGTGGGAACTGCGGGTGCTGGTGAAGACGCGGGTCAACTCGGGGATGATGGCGGCGGCCAGCGTGCCGCAACTGATGATGGTCGCGAGTTTCCACCAGAGGGTGGGAAAATTGGCGGCGAGCATGAAGTAGCTGACGACAAAACTGATGGCGACGCAGAGGATGGAGGTGAGCCAGATGAGGGTCGTCAGGGGGTGCTCAAAATTGAAGTGGGCGTGTTTGCCGAAAACGCTTTTGGTAATCCAAGTATTGATTTTCCAAGAAAGGATCGAGGTGGGAATCATGACGATACGCATCGCGAAAATCCACACGATGAAAGTCCACTGGAAGGCCGGCAAAACCGCGAGGAGGATGAAGGTGATGAGGGCGACCCCGGTCACGCCGTAAGTCTCGAAGCCGTCCGCGGTGGGGCCGACGCTGTCGCCCGCGTTGTCGCCCGCGCAGTCCGCGATGACACCGGGGTTGCGCGCATCGTCTTCCTTGATTTTGAAAACGATTTTCATGAGGTCGCTGCCGATGTCTGCGATTTTGGTAAAGATGCCGCCGCAGATTCGTAACACGCTGGCGCCGAGGGACTCACCGATGGCGAAGCCGATGAAGCAACTGCCGGCCAAGGCGGGGGGGACGAAGAGCAAAATGGCGATCATCAGCATCAGTTCCACGCTGATGAGGAGGACTCCGATGCTCATGCCGGAGCGGGTGGGGATTTCCGAGACGGGAAGGGCCTCTCCGCGCAAAGCGGCAAAAGCCATTCTGCTGTTTGCGATGTTGTTGATGAGCATCCCGAACCAGGCGACCGCGAAGGAGCCGGCGATACCGATCAGAGACCAGAATAAAATCAGGGCGACCGTCGGGGCAGGAGAATCTTTGAGGTAGCCGAAGTAATAGACCATCGTCGCGCCGATAAAAATCTCGAGTATGAGGAGCAGTTTGCCTTGTTGGAGGAGATAGGTTTTGCAAGTCCCGTAAATGAGGGACGAAATTTCCAGCATACTCTTGTGGGCGGGGAGTTTGCGGAGGCGGAGGTATTCCGCCCAACCGAAGAGCATCCCGAGAGCGGCGACGGCAAGACCGAGCCAAAGAATCATTTCGCCGGAAAGGCTGAACCCCGGGAAGTGAAAAACTTCGGTGCGGTTGGAGGGAAGTGCGAGATCGGCTTCGCCTGCACGGAGCAGGGCGGGACACAAGAGGGCAGCGAAAGGGAGTAGGCGGGCGAGTTTCATAGTGACAGTATGGAAAGGTTTGGTTTGACTGGCGGCATTTGCAACATTTGCAAGTCGCTGGTGCGCGCAACGGGCAGAAGTTTTGTGGATATTACCATCAAAAGAGAGAGTTTGGTTTTGATGGTTTTTTGTCAAGAGAGAATTTCAGCCCCCAATCCTCGCATAAGCCAC
>DYNR01000325.1 GCA_020720945.1 Chthoniobacter flavus
ACGGGCAAGGATGCCCGCCCTCCGTTCATCCCCATTCAACCTCTGCCTTGACGGAGTTCGCTTTACTGTCGCAACAAGCTGAGTTCGCGGGCGCGGACGCGGGCTTCCGCATCGGCGGAAAGGATTTCTTCCAAAGACGGATCGGGCAGAAAAGAGACGGAAAACATCGTTTCTTCCACGATTTCCCAGATACGGGGAAAAGAGATTTTTTTTTGCAAGAAAGCATCCACGGCAACCTCGTTGGCGGCATTCAAAACAGAGGGAAGAGTGCCGCCTTTCACGCCTGCTTCCCGAGCGAGATTGAGCGCAGGAAAATCTGCGAAACGGGGCGAAGAAAACTCCAAACGGGCCAACGAAGCGAAATCGAGGGGAGGAAGCGCACCGGGCACGCGCTCGGGATAAGTGACCGCATACTGGATAGGAAATGCCATGTCCGTGTGGCTCATTTGGGCAAGCACGCTCCCGTCAACAAACTCCACCATCGAATGGATGATGCTTTGCGGGTGAATCACGGCCTCGACGCGTTCCATGGAAATTCCGAAAAGCCAGTGCGCTTCGATCATTTCCAACCCTTTGTTGAAGAGGGTCGCCGAGTCGATGGTGATTTTTTTTCCCATTTGCCAAGTCGGGTGGTTGAGCGCCATTTCCGGTGTCACTGACGCGAAATTCTCTTTGGGCATTTTGCGGAAAGGCCCGCCGGAACAAGTTAGCAACAAACGACTTACAGTTTCAGGATTTTTTCCGTCCAGGCACTGAAAAATGGCGTTGTGCTCGCTGTCAACCGGCAGGACCCGCACATTTTTTTCTTTGGCCTCGCGCATCACGATACCCCCTGCCATCACGAGGATTTCTTTGCTGGCTACGGCGATATCCTTGCCTGCGCGGATGGCCGCAAGGGCGGGTGCTAGCCCGGCAGTCCCGACAATCGCAATCAAAACCATGTCGGCTTCAGGCAGGGTGGCGAGTTCGATAAGCCCTTCCGCGCCACGGAAAAGAGAAGTCCCGGACGGCGGAAGGGAAGAGGGGACAGAGTTTTCCCCGATGCAAAGAGCGGAGGGAGAAAACTCGTGCGCGAGTTCCATCAAAGCGTCTGCGTTTTGGTGGGCGGAAAGCCCGACTAGCCGCAATTTTTCGGGCAGGTGACGCGCCACCTTCTGGGTGCTTTTTCCGATCGAACCTGTTGCACCCAGCAAAACGACATTCTTTGGTTTGCTCATGACCCGACCCCCATAGCAAAGCGCATATAGAAATAGAAAATCGGGGCGGTGAACAGCACGCTATCGATCAAGTCCAAAGTGCCGCCGATCCCCGGCAAAAGGTGGCTCGAATCTTTTGATTGGGAGCTCCGTTTGACGACCGATTCCGCGAGATCGCCGATGATGGCACCACCTCCGATCAAAAGAGGGAGAGCGCAAAGGTCGATCGTCCGGAGGAGAGAAAGTTTTTCTGGGGCGATGGCGTGCATCATCCAACTCGCCAAGAACGCGGTGAAAATCGCACCGGCAAAACCTTCCCAAGTTTTGTTTGGGCTGATGTGAGGAACCGATGGATGCTTTCCGAAAAGAACCCCAAAAATGTAAGCCCCCATGTCGGAAAACTTCGTCAAGACAATGAGATACAAAACATAGTATTGCCCGGAAAGGATGCCCTCGTGCGCGGGGGCGAGATAGACGATTTTCAGGAGGAAAGCGAACAGCCAAGGGATGTAGATAAGACCCAGCAAAGTGTAGGCCATGGACTCCAGTGGCTCCCTGCCAACGATGGGCTTAACCATTTGTCGCCCAAAGACAACCGCAACAAAAGCGGAAATGGCAGCGAGTTCGAAATCGAGGCCTGCGCCCTGGTTGCAAGAACGGAAATAAAAGAATGCGGCAATGAAAAACACTGCGGCGGAGAGCATTCCGGCCAGAGGGAAACAAGGGATTTTTGCCGTTTTCAGCATCGAAAAATATTCCCAAAGCCCGAGCGATCCAAGTCCCGCAATCAGTAAAAAAAACGCGATTTCGTAGCCGGAGAGAATCCCTGTTAGCACGAAAACCCAAAGTCCGACCGTGCTACCCAAACGCAAAAAGAAAGTGAGAGTTTTACCGTTCATCGGGGAGAATCGGCGAGAGATTTTAGCAACTCCCAGGGGAAAATCCCGGAGGCGTGCCCGTCCTCCCAAGTCGGGCGAAACGCGTAACCGCCCACATATTCCCAAGCGGCGACCGAAAAACTTTTTGCGGAATAGGACAAGGAGGGGCGGACAATTTTTCCCAGAACATCGGGTTCGCCCGCGCACGATGCGCAGGGGCAGGCCCGGCGGAGTTGTTCTTGTGAAAGATACGATTCGGAACCATCCTCCCAAACGATGGCCAGTTCGCCGCCGATGGTGGCCACACGGGATGGTCGTAAAGGCTTGTTCATAGGAAAGGCGATGATGCTATCAGAACAATTGGCAAGAGAGAAGAGAAAATTCCAATCGGCGCAGGAAAAAAAATCGCCATCCTTGGAGGGAAATTATTCAGGAGATTTTTGCTAGTGTCCAGCCAAAATTGAAATGACGCCGAAGGCAAAGCCGTAAGGAACCAAGGAAACTTTGTTTGCCCGATGAAACAAAAATAGAACCTCCCATGCGATGGATCCAACTCCAGCAAATATCAC
>DYNR01000067.1 GCA_020720945.1 Chthoniobacter flavus
CCTTCTACCCCAACGCAACCTCCACCCTTCCAACATCTTACACAAATCTCTCGCCCCCTCCCCCCCTTCTCTCTATAAAAAACTCCCGTTTTTTTCTGCGCCTGCGAAATTCTTAAATTGCCTTTTTCTCCACGACTGGTAGAGTGACCGCTCTAAAAATACCATGCAAACGATCCTTTTTCCTTTCTTCTTGGCGCAAGCCGCAACGGAAGCCGCACCCCAAGGCAACGCCCTCATGCAATTCCTTCCGCTCATCTTTATCTTCGTCATCTTCTATTTTCTCCTCATCCGCCCCCAGCAAAAAAAACAAAAAGACCACGCCTCCTTGGTCGCGAGCGTCAAAACGGGCGACAAGGTTGTCACCACCGCGGGCATCCACGGCATGATCACCAATGTCAGCGATTCCACCGTCACAGTCAAAGTGGCGGACAATGTAAAAATCGAATTCGACAAAGCTTCGGTCGTCTCCGTCGAACGCCCGAAATCCGCCTCCGCCTAGCACTCCCCAAACCCGCCAAACCTAACTCGCCCTTTTGTAACTCCTTAAAAAACAACCGGTTCGACCTGCCCTTGCCTCAATGACTCCCGCCCTCACCTTCTTCTTCGGAATCCTCATCCTCATCTTGTTTGCCTGGTATTTTGCCACGGATATCGACCGCCGCAAACTCAACCTCGGCCTCGTCCTGACGGTCTTGCTCTGCGCGTTTTGCGTCCAGCAATTTTACCCGCTCTCGTCGAAAACCATACAGCTCGGCCTGGACTTGCAGGGTGGCTCTTCGTTCCTCCTCCGCCTAGTCCCTGCCAACGGGGAAACGATCTCGAAGGATATGCTGGACCAGGCCGTGGAAGTCATCCGCAAACGGGTGGACGAATACGGTGTCTCGGAACCCGTCATCACCCCGCAAGGCACCGACCGCATCTTGGTGCAAATCGCGGGATTGGATGCCGACAAAATCTCGGAGACCCGCCAGCAACTCCAGCGCGTCGCAAAACTGGAGTTTGCGATGGTCCCGGATGACAGCGAACGCCAACTGGCAGCTTTCGAGGCAGGGGACGCAATCTTGGACCCCGCCATGGTCATCCTCCCCTACAAACGCAAAGTCGAAGGCAAGGAAGTCGAAACCAAAATGCTCGTCCGCAAACGCCCGGCGTTCACCGGAGAATATGTCACCCGCGCTTTCGCTTACTTTGACACCGCCGGTTACGGGGTTTCTCTGGCATTGAACAGCGAAGGGGCCCGCCTCTTCGACGATGTCGCCCAAGAAAACAAAGGTCGCCGCATGGCCATCATCCTCGATGGAGAAATCCAGTCGGCACCCGTCCTCCAATCGGATCACTACGGCGGACAGGCAACCATCACCGGAAACTTCACCGACACGGAAGCCCGCAATTTAGCCAGCGTGCTGGAAAACCCCCTCAAAGTCCCCGTGGAAATCGAGGAAACCCGCAGCGTTTCTGCAAGCCTCGGCACGGACTCGATCACGAGCGGTGTCATGGCGGGTCTCAGCGGCCTCGTCCTCGTCTTTCTTTTCTTGATCATTTACTACCGCTTCGCCGGCATCATCGCCCTCATCGGCTTGGGCGTGAATATCCTGCTCCTCTTCGGCATGATGGCGATGTTCCACTTCACCCTCACCCTCCCCGGCATCGCCGGTATCATTTTGACCATCGGCATGGCGGTCGATGCAAATGTGCTGATTTACGAACGCTTGCGGGAAGAAATGGCAGCAGGCAAATCCCTCTCCTCCGCCCTCTCCGGCGCTTACGACAAGGCCTTCAGCGCGATCTTTGATGCGAATGTGACGACCCTCATCACCTCGGTCATCCTCATGTTCCAAGCGACGGGTTCCGTGCGCGGATTCGCCGTCACCTTGACCCTCGGGATCGTGGCTTCGATGTTCAGTGCCTTGCTTACGACGCGGACGCTTTTCCGCGGGCTGATCGTTTTGAACTGGTGCAAAAATTTGACGATGCTGGACTTGATCCCGAAACGGTTGATCGACTTCCTCTCGATGCGCAAAATCGCCCTCGGCATTTCGTCTTTCCTGATTTTGGGCTCGATCCTAGTCGTCGGCATCCGCGGCGAAAAAAACCTCGGCATCGACTTTATCGGCGGGGATTTGCTCGTCTTGGACAGCACGAAACCTCTGGAAATCGCCCAAGCCCGCTCCGCACTCAGCGGCTTTGACCAAGGCAACTTGTCCATCGTTTACGAGCGCGAGGGGGTCAAGGAAATGTTGAGCATCCGCAGCCCGCAAGGCACTTCGCAAAAAATCGCGGACGACTTGGCGAAGGCGTTCCCCGACTACGGCTTACGCCCGGTGCAGCAAGAAACCGTCGGCGCGCAAATCGGCATGGAATTTGCCAAACGCGCGGTGTGGGCTTTGTTCCTCGGTCTCATCGGCATCCTCATTTACACGACCTTCCGCTTTGAGTTTGGCTTCGCCCTGGGCGCAGTCGTCGCACTCTTGCACGATGTGATCATCACCGTCGGCCTCTTCTCGCTGTGCGGGGGAGAACTCTCTCTCGTCATGATCGGCGCAATCCTCACCATCGCCGGGTATTCGATCAACGACACAATCGTTATTTTTGACCGCATCCGCGAAGGCTTGCGAACGGGCGAACGGGGCACAACGCAAACGATCATGAACCGCAGCATCAACGAAACCTTGGGGCGGACGATCCTCACGGGCGGCACGACCGTCCTGTCCGTCGCCGCGCTCTATTTCTTCGGCGGTGCCGTCCTCCGCGACTTCTCGTTCGCCATGCTCGTCGGTATTTTAGTGGGTACTTACTCGTCGATCTTCGTGGCTTCCCCGATTGTTCTCTGGTGGTCGAAATTCCGCAAAAAAAGCCTCCGCCGCGAGGTCATCGAAAGCGCGAACGCCGCAGCGGGGACGATCGGCTAAAACCCACCCCCTCCCCGCCTATGTCTAGCTCGTTCGGAAAACTTTTTCGCATCTCCACTTGGGGGGAATCCCACGGTGGCGGAGTCGGCGTGACGGTGGACGGATGCCCCCCGCGCCTGCCGCTGGAAGCTTCGGATATCCAAGTGGAACTAGACCGCCGCCGCCCAGGGCAAAGCGACATTGTCACCCCGCGCAAAGAGGAAGACCGATGCGAAATCCTCTCGGGCGTTTTTCAAGGAAAAACCTTGGGAACTCCCATCGCGATTCTGGTCCGAAACACCGATGCTCGACCGGAGGCCTACCGCGAAATGGAAACCGCTTTCCGCCCCTCGCACGCCGATTTTACCTACCAGTGCAAATACGGCATCCGCAACTGGGAGGGCGGTGGTCGTTCTTCCGCCCGCGAAACCATCGGCCGTGTCGCAGCAGGTGCCATCGCTGCCAAAGTTCTCCGCACGATTTGCCCGGCCTTGGAAATCATCGCCTTCGTCAAATCGGTCCAAGAAATCACCTTCCACGCGGACTTGGATTTACTCTCGCGGGAAACCGTCGAAGCCAATCCCGTCCGCTGCCCGGATCCCTCGGTCGCCGCCCGCATGATCGAACGCATCAAAAGCGTCCGCGAGCAAGGAGACTCGGTGGGCGGCATCATCGAATGCGTGGTCCGCGGCCTGCCCCCCGGTTTGGGCGAACCGATTTTTGACCGATTGGAAGCGGATTTGGCAAAAGCGATGCTGAGTATCCCCGCCACAAAGGGCTTTGAAATCGGTTCGGGATTCATCGGTTCTTTGCTCTTGGGAAGCGAGCACAACGACCGCTTCGTCATCCGCGACGGCGAGGTGCGCACAACAACAAATTTTTCGGGCGGTGTCCAAGGCGGCATCAGCAACGGCGAAGCAATCGTTTTCCGCACCGCCTTCAAACCGACCGCCACCATTGCAAAAAAACAGGCGACCGTCACCGTCACAGGCGAGGAAACGGAACTCGCCGCCCGAGGCCGCCACGACCCCTGCGTCCTCCCCCGCGCCGTCCCTGTCGTGGAAGCCATGACCGCTTTGGTTCTCTGCGACCACCTGCTCCGACAACGCGCCACCGACGCCCTCCCACGAACCTCCGATTTTTAGAACTTCTACTTCCCATGACCGATCTGGCTTCTTCTCCTTGGGTGACTGGTTTTTACATCGTCGCCGCCCTTTTTCTCCTCCTCCAAATCTGGCGGGGTTGGCGTCTCGGCATCCTCCGCTCGGGCATGAGCCTCGTCGCCCTCGTCGGCTCGGGCATCATCGGATGGTATGGCGGCCTCTGGCTCGGAAACATTTTCTCGGCATCCCAACCTGCTTCCCGTTTCATCCTCTGGATCACTGCGGGCTCAATCTTGGCCCTGGTCTCTTACTTCGCACTCCTGATTCTTTCCGCCCTGCTTTTCAAAAAAACAAGGGACCACAGCTCCGTCCCCGTCCGCCTCTTCTTCGGAATCGGCGGCGCGATCACGGGCTTTCTCGTTGGCCTGGTCGTCCTCGCCGCGACGGTTTCTGGCATCCGCGCAGCGGGTGCGATGAGCGCGGCTTTCTTCCCCCCAACCAACGCCTTATCCACCCTCAAAAAAAACTTGGAATCGGGCTGGATCGGTCAAGTCGTCCGGTTCTCCGACCCCATCCCCGATCGCTTTTACAACGGCCTCGGCCAGTTTTCGCAACTTTCCACCGACCCCATGGCCGGTGCCCGCCTCATGCAGTATCCCGACATCGCCAACTTGCTGCAAAACCCAAAAATCCTCGCCCTCGCCACCGACCCCTCCCTCCAAAAAACCGCCCAACAAGGCAACAGTCTCGCCCTGTTCAATAACCCGAAATTTCAAGAGGTTCTCACCGACCCCGAAATCGTCGCAGCAGCAAAAAAAATCGATTTTGAAGCGGCCCTAGCTTACGCCCTCCAAAAAAAATCTCCCGCAACTCCCCCCTCCCCTCCGCCCAATCCCTAACTTTTCTTTAACCAACAACACCTTGCCATGACGACCGAATACATCGCCACCATCGGCCTCGAAGTCCATGTTCAACTCAAAACCCGCACGAAAATGTTCTGCTCGTGCAAAGTGGAATACGGTGCCGAACCAAACACCAATGTCTGCCCCGTCTGCTTGGGTATGCCGGGCGCCCTTCCCGTGATGAACGAGGAAGCGCTCCGCCTCACCGCCCTCGCCGGCCTCATGCTCGATTGCCGCATCGACCCCGTCTGCAAGTTCGACCGGAAAAATTACTTCTACCCGGATATGCCGAAAAATTACCAGATCTCGCAATACGATTTGCCGATCTGCCAAGGCGGCACCGTCCCCCTCCACGACCTCGCTTACCCGAAGGATGCCCAAAAATCTATCGCCACCCCAAACAAAAAAATCCCCCTCGTCCGCATCCACCTAGAAGAGGATGTCGCAAAAAGCTTCCACATGGAAAACACGAGCGGCATCGACTTTAACCGCGCCGGAACCCCCCTCATGGAAATCGTCTCGGAACCGGACATCGCTTCCGCCGAAGAGGCGTTCGCTTACCTGACCGTCCTCCAACAAGTCATGATTTACGGAGGAATCAGCGATGCGGATATGGAAAAAGGACAACTCCGCTGCGATGTCAATGTCTCTGTCCGCCCCGTCGGAACCGAAAAATACGGGACGAAAATCGAACTCAAAAACCTGAACTCCATCAGCGGGGTCCGCCGCGCCCTCCTCTTTGAAATCCCCCGCCAAATCGACTTCCTCCGCAAAGGCGGAACCCTCGCCCAAGAAACCCGCCGCTGGGACGATGACCTCGGCGAAACCGTCCTCATGCGAATCAAGGAATCCGCCCACGATTACCGCTACTTCCCCGACCCCGACCTCCTCCCCGTCCGCACCGACGGCATCGTCGCCGCCGCCAAAGAACGCTTGCCCGAACTCCCTTGGGACAAACGCGCCCGCTTCGTTGCGGAATACGGGATCAGCGACTACGACGCGGGCGTGCTCGCCGACGATTTATCTCTTTCTTCCTACTTTGAAAAAGCCGCGAAACTCGCGAAAAAACCGAAATCGGTGGCAAACTGGATTCTGAATGACCTCTTGAGTGCCCTGTCGGGTTCGCCGGTTTCCGCTTGCAAAGTCTCCCCGGAATCTTTGGCGGAACTCCTCGACCTCATCGAAGACGGAACCATCAGCGGTCGCCAAGGAAAAGAAGTTTTCGCCGAACTTTTTGAATCCGGGAAATCCCCGAAAACAATCGTGGACGAAAAAGGTCTCCGCCAAGTCAGCGACACTTCGGCTCTAGAATCGTTCTGCGATGAAGTCATCGCCGCCAACCCCGGCCCCGTCGCAGATTTCCGCTCTGGCAAAACCGCGGCGATCAACTTCTTGAAAGGCCAGGTCATGAAGCTCTCGAAGGGCAAAGCCAACCCGAATGTCATCGGGGAAATCTTGACGCAAAAACTCTCCGCCTAATACCCCGTTAAGCTTGAAATGACGACGGAAACTTTGGAGTGCGGAGATTTATCGCCGCTTTGGACGAGGGAATTCATTCCCTCGCCCTTGCATCGCAAGACCGTCTCCATCAAACAGTTCCCTATCTCCGCCCAAAAAAAATCAATCGGCTATCAGCATTCGGTATTTGGGCGCTAGAATTCCTCCTTTCCACTTCCTCCTTCTTCCTTTTTACTTTCTACTTTCCCCCTCTCTCCCATGGATACAGAACAAAAAAACATCGCAAAAATCAGGGAGATCACGCAGACCCAAGCGTGGCGGGGTCGCCTCCTCGCCCAGATCGAATCCCTCGTCCGCAAGGACTCCAGCGCGGGCAAACCCTTCTGGGAAGCCAAGTTCCGTGACGCTTCGGACAACCTCCTGCTCCGGGCATGGTCGGACTCCCCCGCCTTCGCCTCCTGCGAATCCCTCAAACCCGGCGACCCCGTCGCCGTTGAAGGCGAGTTTTACCTCAACGCCCCCTACGGCATCGATTCTCGCCGCTGGACGGTTTCCCCTCTTTCGGAAGAGGAAGCAAACGCGTTTTTTCAAGGCGACGAAGACTCCCGCCTCGCCATCGAAAAGGACTTTTCTTCCATCGAAGAATTCGTTGCTTCTCTGGCCGACCCCCGACTCAAACTCCTCGCGGAACGCTTCCTCCAACAACACGGAGAACGCTTCCGCCGCACCGCCGCCGCCCGCTCGTTTCACCACGCCCGCCGCGGCGGACTCTGCGCCCACACCGCCCAAATGATGCGCTCCGCAAACGCCATCTGCCAAGCTTACCCCCACCTCAACCGCGACCTCCTCCTCACCGGAACCCTCTTCCACGATTGCGGGAAACTCTGGGAAACTTGCCCCCCTGAACGCGGCTTCGATGTGCCTTTTTTCACTTCGGGCGAACTCCTCGGCCACATCACCATCGGCATCGAAATCATCAATAAAATCTGGTCTTCTCTCGCCCAGGAAATGGAAAATTGGAAAACCCTCTCCCCGGACTCCGAACGCGTCCGCCTCCACCTCCTCCACCTGATCGCCTCCCACCACGGCGAACTCCAATTCGGCTCTCCCGTCGAACCCAAAACCCCGGAAGCCACCGCCCTCCATTACATCGACAACTTGGACGCGAAACTGGAAATGTTCCACGATGGCTACAAATCCGCCGCTTTTGTCTCCCCGGAAATCACCGAACGCATCCGCCCCCTCAACCACCGCATCCTCACCCCCCTCTCAAAATTCACCCCTCCTCCCGAACCTTCCCATGAATAAACTTCCTGAACCCGCTTCCGTCCTCGACCTCCTCGAAGGAATGATCTCCTTCGACACCGTCAACTCCAACATTTCAGGCATCCCCGCACCGGAAAAACCGATGGCTGATGCGATCCGCGCCCTCGCCGCTTCTTGGGGCTTCACCACCCAAGTCCTGCCTGTCCACGGCGAGCAAGCCAACCTCCTCCTCACCTGCGAAATCGACCCCGAAAAACCATGGCTCTTGCTGGAAAGCCACATGGACACCGTTTCTGTAAACGGAATGTCGATCGCCCCCTTCACCCCCCACCGCACAGAAACTAGCATCTCGGGCCGCGGTTCTTGCGACACAAAAGCTTCGGGTGCTGCCATGCTCTGGTCGCTCAAAACGGCTTTTCAAAATGGCACTCTCGCAAACAACACAGCCATGCTCTTTTCCGTGGATGAAGAAGTGGGCAAAACGGGAATCGAAACTTTTGTCCGGCACCATCTTCCGACTCTCCCGTGGAAACCGCTCTTGGCTCTGGTGGGCGAACCGACCCGCCTGGCTCCCGTCATCGCAAACAACGGTGCCGTCCGTTGGAAAATCCTCACTTCGGGCATCGCCGCCCATTCCTCAACCCCCGCCAAAGGCCAGTCGGCAATCTCTGCGATGGTGCGCGTCATCGACAAACTAGAAAAGGATTACATCCCCCAACTCTCGGCTTTCCACCCGCTCACCGGCAAAGCCCAATGCAGCATCAACCAAATCCACGGGGGCATCCAAGCAAACATGATCCCCGACTCTTGCGAGATCGTCATCGACCGCCGCCTGGTTCCAGGGGAAAACCCAAAATCGATCCTCCCCGAAGTCGAAGAGCATCTTGACGAACTCCACCGCCGCTTCCCCCTCATCTGGATGGAACAAAAGGACGCTTTTTTTGACCCTCCCCTTGTCCCTCTGCGCCAAGAAGATACCCTCGCCTTCCTCCGTCCCTCCTTGGAAAAACTGGGGCTCTCCTGCGAACCACAAGGTGTCCCCTACGGCACGGATGCCGCAAACCTCGCCACCGCCGGCATCCCTGCCATCGTGATCGGCCCCGGCGACATCGCGCAAGCCCACACGCGGGACGAATGGGTTTCCATCGCCGAAGTGGAACGCGCCGTTTCTCTCTTCTCTTCGCTCCTAGAAACCCCGCTCTTCGCCCCGCTCCCAACAGTCTAACAACCTAACTCCTTTGTCCTCATGGACTTTTCCTGCGACCCCGATTCCCTTGCTCGCTGGGACTCCGAACACTCTTGGCACCCGTTCACCCCGATGCAAGACTGGTGCGCAACGGAACCCGTCGTCTTGACCGAGGGGCACGGCGCGGTGCTCAAAGATTCTCGGGGACGCGAATACCTCGACGGCAACAGCTCGATCTGGACAAACCTCCACGGCCACAACCACCCAAAAATCAATGCCGCCATCCGCGCCCAACTCGACCGCGTCGCCCATGTCTCCTACCTCGGAACCGCCAATGCCCCCGCCTCTGCCTTAGCAAAAAAACTCTGCTCGCTCTTCCCAAAAAACTCGCTCGAAAGGGTCTTTTTTTCGGACAACGGCTCGACGGCAATCGAAGCTGCCATCAAAATGGCTGCACAGTTCTGGCAACAAAACGGCTACCCCGACCGCTCCCTTTTTGTCGCTTTTGATCAAGCCTACCACGGGGATACCGCAGGTGCCGCCAGCTTGGGAGGCGTCCCTCTCTTTCACGACCGCTTTTCCTCCTATCACTTCCCTGTTTTACGCGTCCGCTCGCTGGAAGAACTCGCCACCCTCCCCGCCCTCGCACAAGGCCGCATCGCGGGAGTGGTCATCGAACCCCTTGTCCAAGGGGTCAACCGCATCCACCTTTGGCCGAAAGGAATGCTCCACAAACTCCGCTCGCTCTGCGATGCCTCCGACACCTTCCTCATCTTGGATGAAGTTTTTACTGGCTTCGGCAGAACCGGCAAAATGTTTGCCTGCCAACACGAAGAGGTCATCCCGGATTTTCTCTGCCTCGCAAAAGGCATCACAGGCGGCTACCTCCCTCTTGCCGCAACCCTCACCACCCAGCGAGTCTTCAACGGATTTTTGGGCGAACCCTCGGAAAACAAAACTTTTTTCTACGGCCACAGCTACACGGCAAACCCCCTCGGTTGCGCCGCCGCTCTCGCAAACCTCGCCATTTTTGAAGAAGAAAACACCCTCGCCACCATCGCGGAAAAATCCCGCATCCTTGCCGACCTCCTCGCAAATCTCGCTTCGGATTGCCCCCATGTCGCCGCCACCCGCCAACTCGGCCTGATCGCCGGCATCGACCTCGCCCAACCCGACTCTCGCCCTTTTCCCCCCGAAAAACGAATGGGCTTCCGCACCTGCCTCGAAGCCAGAAAACACGGTCTCCTCACCCGCAATATCGGCGACACAATCACCCTCATCCCCCCCTACTGCTCCACCCCCGACCAGCTTTCAAAAATGCTCCTCGCCATCCGCAAAGGAATATCCGATGCCTTAAAAACACCCTGAATCCC
>DYNR01000068.1:0-5340 GCA_020720945.1 Chthoniobacter flavus
GAGATTCACAGCAGTTATCTCACTGATTCAGGGGTTCGATCAATCTTTGCAACAACCCGTTCTGTCACCGAAATGAACCAAGCAAAGCGTTTTTTTCCACCACTCTTCGTTTCCTTCCTTTTCGCGGTTTTTTTCTGCTGCACGCCGCCCGCGTCCGCGCAAGAACCCGCCCCCTCCCCTACCCCCGCCCAACCTTCCGTCCTACGCGTCGGCGTCCACGACAAACCGCCGCTGGCATTCCTGGACGGCAGCGGAGTTTGGCGGGGAATCGGGATCGAACTCTGGGAAGAAATCGCAAAAAAAAACGGGTGGGCGTTCCAGTATGTGAACCTTCCGATGGAGGATTTAATCCCGGCTCTTGCCGGTGGAAAACTTGATCTCGTCACGGGCGAACTGGTCGTCAATCCCGTGGACGAACAGGTCATGGATTTTTCCCAGCCTTTCATCGAATGCCCGATCCGCGTCGCCGTGTCTTCGCGGAAATGGAACCCTAGCTGGTTTCATGTCCTCCTGCGCGTTTTTGACTGGACGCTGATCCAAATTTTTCTGGCGTTCGTCCCGATCTTGCTGGTCGTGAGCATCATCATCTGGAAACTCGAACACAATCACCCGGAAAGCCACTTCGGAGGGCCCCCTCTCCATGGGGTCGGTTCTGCTTTTTGGTTTTCGGCGGTCACGATGACCTCCACGGGATTCGGCGACAAAGTGCCCGTCACTTTTTGGGGCAGGACTCTCGCGATCCTCTGGATGCTCTTGAGCCTTCTCCTGATGACGGCTTTCACCGCCGCCGTGGCTTCCGCCGTCGCTTCTGCCCGCTCCGCCAATTTTATCCGCACGCCGGACGATCTCCGCCACTACCGCAACGGCGTTTTGGAAGACGGCGTCTGCTCTTTCCTGCTCCACGCCAACCGCACGCCCTCCATCCCCTACGAAACTTTTGAAAAGGCTTTGTTTGACCTGAACTGCCACAAAATCGATACGGTCGTAGGCGATACCATCTCGCTCGAATACCTAATCCGCTCCTATTACGCCAGCGATTTGATGCTCCTGCCTCTCGATCTTTTTGACGCGAGAATCGCTTTCGGCCTCCCCCAAGACAGCCCTTTGCGCGATGCCTTGAATGTGAGCGTCCTAGAGGAACTCCGCCTGCCAAAATGGCAAGCCATCCAGCAATCCTATATCGGAGATAGACCGAAGTATCTACCCACAAACAGCTTACAAAAATAAACTATGAGAAGCAGACACCAGCCAACCCACAGACACGACAGGTTCCACTTGCGCTACGGGCACCCCCTCCCTTTCGGGGCGAGCCATGTGCCGGGCGGCGTAAATTTTTCCGTTTACTCCCACCACGCCACGGGTTGCACTCTCGTTCTTTTCGAGCGCGGTGCTTCCACCCCGATGGCGGAAATCCCCTTCCCTCCCGAATACAAACTCGGCGATGTTTTTTCGATGATCGTCTATGACCTCGAATACGAAAACATGGAATACGGCTTCCGCATGGACGGCCCGGACGAGCCTCTGGAAGGTCAGCTTTTTGACCGCAAAAACATCTGCCTCGATCCCTACGCCCGCGAAATCGGAGGGCGGGACATCTGGCTCAAAGAACCCCAGCCGACCGATATTTTCCCGCACAGGGGACGCATCCCCTACGAAGACTTCGACTGGGGCCACGACCGCCCTATCGCCCTGCCGGAAGAAGATCTCGTCGTTTACGAAATGCATGTCCGGGGCTTCACCCGCAACGAAAACAGCGGTGTCAAACACCCCGGCTCCTTTGCCGGAATGATGGAAAAAATCGACTACCTCAAAGAGCTCGGCGTCAACTGCGTGGAACTGATGCCCGTGTTCGAGTTCGACGAATGGGAAAACTCGCGCACCAACCCGTTGACGGGCGACACGCTTTGCAACTACTGGGGTTACAGCACCGTCGGCTTCTTCGCTCCGAAAAGCGGCTACGCGGCCACCGGGCACTTCGGCAAACAGGTCGCCGAATTCAAGCAACTGATCCAGGCTCTCCACAAAGCGGGAATCCAAGTCATGCTCGATGTTGTTTTTAACCACACCGCAGAAGGCGGCAACGGCGGCCCCGTCCTTTCCTTCAAGGGCATAGACAACAAAACTTATTACATGCTCGACCAAGAAGGGAACTACGCAAACTACACGGGCTGCGGAAACACACTGAACTGCAACCATCCGGTCGTCCGCGATTTCGTCCTAGAATGCCTGCGATACTGGGCTGCGGAATACCACATGGACGGCTTCCGCTTCGATCTGGCTTCTGTCCTCGGGCGCTCGATGGACGGCACGCCGCTCGCAAATCCACCTCTCCTAGAAGCTCTTGCGCACGACCCCGTCCTTTCCCACTGCGACCTCATCGCAGAGGCATGGGATGCCGGCGGGCTTTACCAGGTGGGAAGCTTCCCGGACTACGAGCGCTGGAGCGAATGGAACGGAAAATACCGCGATGCCGCCCGCCGTTTCCTCAAAGGCGACCCCGGCACCGCCGGCGAGATGGTCCAGCGCGTCATGGGCTCGCCCGACCTCTACCAAGCCGCGGGACGCCGCCCCCAAGCTTCCGTCAATTTCATCACTTGCCACGACGGCTTCACCCTCGCCGACCTGTTTTCCTACAACGAAAAACGCAACTTGGAAAACGGGGAAACCAACCGCGACGGTGCCAACGACAACAACAGTTGGAACTGCGGGGAGGAAGGCCCGACCGACCATCCCGAAATCAATGCCCTCCGCCTCCGCCTCCGCAAAAACGCCATGGCTCTGCTGTTCTTGAGCCAGGGCACCCCCATGCTCTACATGGGCGACGAATGCGGGCGCACCCAGCGCGGCAACAACAACGCCTACTGCCACGATGCCGAATGGAACTGGTTCGATTGGAAACTGTTAGAAAAAGAGCAAGACCTTTTTAACTTCACGAAACAGATGATCGCTTTCCGCAAGGCGCACCCCGTCCTCCGCAGCACCGAATGGATGACCGGGCGCGACACCGTCTGCAGCGGCTACCCGGACATAAGCTGGCACGGGGTGGCGGCGTGGAAGCCGGACTGGTCTGTCAACAGCCACTCCCTGGCTTTCATGCTTTGCGGCAGGCACGGGCAACGCATGGGCGGAAACGGCAATTTCATCTACGCCGCCTTCAACTCCTGGTATCTGCCGCTGCGCTTCACCCTCCCGGTTTTGCCGAGACGGATGCACTGGTATCTCTACGCGGACACGATGCGCCCGTCGCCAAACGACATCGCCGCCCTAGGAAAAGAAACGCTCCTCGAAAACCAGCGCGTCTTCACGGCGGGCGGCAGAAGCTGTTTTATCCTCATCGGCAAATGAGCGGCCCCGCGCCGCAAAGCAAAATGGAAACGGAATTTGACTTCGTTGTAATTGGCGGCGGGAGTGCAGGTTACGCGGCTGCAAGAACCGCAGCAGCCGCTGGCTTGCTCACTGCCGTCGCCGACGGTTCGGAAACCTTGGGCGGGCTTTGCATCCTGCGCGGGTGCATGCCGAGCAAAACGATCCTCGAATCCGCCAACCGATTTTTCGCCATCCGCCACGCCGCCGCTTTCGGCATCCACGCCCCCGATCCCCGCTTTTCGACACGGGAAATCCGTGCGAGAAAAGAGGCTCTCATCGCAGATTTTGCGGCGCACAGGCAATCGCAACTGACTTCGGGAAAATTCGCCCTTTTTCGCGGGAACGCTTCTTTCACATCCCCGCATACAATCAAAATTTCCGGAGAGGATTCGGCCTCCGAAATTTCCGCGAAATCGTTTTTGATCGCCACGGGCTCTCGCCCGAACTTCCCGCCGATCCCCGGCATCGAACTCGCCATCACCAGCGACGACCTCTTGGAAACGGCCGAAGTGCCCGACTCCGCCATCGTTCTAGGCGGCGGCCCCGTCGCTTTGGAAGCCGCCCATTACTACGGCTCGTTCGGCTGCAGGACGACGGTTATCCAACGGGGCGACCGCTTGCTAAGGTCTTGCGATCCAGATATTTCAGATGCTTTACGCGCTGCTATCGAGCGGCGCGGCACGGAGGTTTTTACGGGCACAACCCTGGAAAAAATAGAGAAAACGGGCGAGCGGTTTTCGGTTTCTTTTCGGGCGAACGACGGGGAGCGCCTCCGCATGGAAGCGCAAACTGTTTTGAACGCTCTGGGCAGAGCCCCCGCTTCCGAAAATCTCGGCCTCGCCAATGCGGGCGTGGAAACCGAAAAAAGTTTTGTCCGCACGCTCCCGTCCCAGCAAACCTCTGCCCCGCACATCTTTGCTGCGGGCGATGTTTGCGGCCCCCACGAAATCGTCCACATCGCGATCCAGCAAGGCGAAATCGCGGCCAGGAATGCGGCCCGCCTCCTGGCGGGAGCCCCCGCTTCGGAAACCGCGGATTACCGGCTGAAAGTGTTTGCCGTTTTTACCGAACCGCAAGTCGCGCAAGCGGGCGCGACGGAAGCCGAACTTGCTTCTGCCGGCATCCCTTTCCATTCGGCATCCTACCCTTTCTCGGACCACGGAAAATCGTTGGTCCACGGCGAAACCGAAGGCTTCGTCAAACTTCTCGCCCACGCGGAAACAGGAGAAATTTTAGGAGCATCCGCCGTCGGCCCTCAAGCCAGCGAGCTGATCCACGAAACCGTTGTCGCGATGCGCTACCACGCCACCGCCCTCGATTTTTCCCTCATCCCCCACTACCACCCGACCTTGTCAGAAATTTGGACTTACCCAGCAGAAGAACTTGCAGAAACCTGCGGGAAACGCTCTAATCCTTGACTTTACAAACCACACCATGAGCCTAAACCTAAACAACTACACCTCACCCTCCTCCACCAGCGAACTGGGTGCCAACGCAAAAAATATTTTGACCAACGATGTCGAAGTCACCGGGACTCTCAAATTTACCAGCGAGCTAATTTTTGATGGCAAGCTGGACGGCGAAATTGTTTCGGACGGGATTTTGACCCTCGGAAAAAACGCCCATGTAAAAGGGGAAGTCAGAACAAAGTCGGTGACGGTCCACGGGACTGTCGAAGGAAACATCTCTGTGACAGAGCGTTGCGAACTCAAAGCCAGCTCCCAATTGACGGGCGACCTCCGCGCCACCAGGATCATCATCGAGGAAGGCGCCACCTTCGTCGGGAAATCCGAAGTCACCCCCGGCCGCACGATTTCGCGCGATACCCACACACCGGCATCTTCGGATAGCTCGGCCCGCGGAAAAAATGCTCCGGCATCTTCCAGCACCGCTTCTTCTTCCGCTGCCGCCGCAAGCAGCAGCGCTTCCTGATTTTTAAGAAACGCCAAACGGGCGGGATTTTCCAAGTGTCCA
>DYNR01000068.1:5440-8778 GCA_020720945.1 Chthoniobacter flavus
TTTTGGTGCATAGAAAACAATCCCTTGCACGACAGAATCCCGCATAAAATCCAGCTTGCGTATAAGCAAACGGGCGACAACCGCACCGTGCATTGCTACAAGTGCGGCTCGTTTCACGAAGTCTCTTCGTGCGCATCTTCCTCTATCTGCCCAGCTTGCGGGTGCCATATCGATTTCAAAGACATCCGCATAAACAACCGCAGCTCCTGCCTCGTCGATACCAGAGGCGATCTGCTGATTGAAAAAAACGGCTACCTGTTCTGCGCCAAAGCCATCTGCAAAAACGCCTACCTCTACGGTTCCCTTTCCGGCTCTTTGTTCTGCGAGCAAAACCTCACTTTTGCCTCCAGCGGTCTGGTCGCCGCAAAACTGACCGCCCATTCCATCGAAATCCCCCCAGACTCCCGCATCGCCTGCCCCTTTCCAATCCACGCCCACAACATTTCCGTCCACGGCTTCCTCCGCGCAAATTTGGTCATCGACGGCACGATCAACATTTTCAAAAAAGGGATCGTGGAAGGTTCCGTCACCGCCCGCGGCATCAATGTAGATCCCGGAGGAGAGCTGATCGGACAACTCGAAATCGCCCCCGGCAAACCAAAAAAAACCGACCCTTCTGCCGAAGTTGCCACCGCCCCCCTGCGCGTCACTCGCCGCCCCCGCTGGGACGCGACGAAACGGGTGCTCTGATTTCTCTTCGCCCATTCTCTCCGGCACTACCCCCCCCGATTTTCCGCCGCTCTTTTTAGGTTGAAATCCGCCGGTCTTCTGGCTTAGATGGATCATGGATAACGCACATTTCTCTCACTTCAGTGCCGGCTTGCCTGCCGATGATTTTTTTTCGCTCCAGCGCGGTGTCGGGCTGACTTTTGACGATGTTTCTTTGGCGACCCGCTACTCGGACATCCTCCCAAAGCAAGCCCGCCTCGAAACCAAACTCTCCGCTGTAATGAGCCTCCCCCTGCCCGTTATCTCTTCGGATATGGATACCGTAACCGAAGCGGAAATGGCTATCGCCATGGCACTTAACGGGGGTCTCGGCCTGATCCATTACAACATGACCGAACGCCAGCAAGTCAAGCAAGTCGCCCGCGTCAAAAACCACCTCCACGGCCTGATCGCCGATCCCATCACCGTTCAACCCGACCAAACAATCGGCGATGTCTTGGAGATGATCGAAAAAAAACGCTATTCGTTTCGCACCTTTCCCGTCGTGGATAAAAACGGCACACTCATGGGGTTGCTGCCCGGTGCCGTAGTCCGCGAACGCTATGCGATGCTCCCCGTCGCTGATGGCATGACCCCCCGCGCGGAAGTCCGCACGCTCCCCAAACAAGACTTGCAAAACGACCCCGTGCAAGTCGCCGACCGCTTTTTCACAGACAATCCCGGAATCCATAAAATTCTTGTCGTGGACAAACTCGACCGCCTTTGCGGGCTTTTTACCCTGAGCGACATCGAGCGGATCATGCAAGAATCCCAGCTCCACACCCGCCCCGCCCGCGACAGCAACTTCCGCCTCTGCTGCGGTGCCGCCGTGTCCGCCCCACGAAACGCGAACGGGGAAATCGACAAAGAACGCATCCTCTCCCATGTCGCCGCATTGCGCCAAGAAGGGCTCGATGCCGTCGCCGTTTCAACCGCTCACGGGCACACCCTAGGAGTCGGTGAAACCGTGCGCCTCCTCCGCCAAAACTTCCCCGACCTGGCCATCATCGCAGGAAATGTCACCAGCGCGGAAGGCGTTGATTTCTTGGCCGATGCGGGTGCCGATGCCATCAAAATCGGACAAGGCCCCGGCTCGATTTGCACCACGCGCATCGTCGCCGGAGTCGGCATACCGCAACTCACCGCCCTCTACGCAGCAAACCAGGCAAACCGCCGCAAAGATGTCTGCATCATCGCCGATGGCGGAATAACGAAATCCGGAGACATCGTGAAAGCCCTGACATTGGCGGATGCCGTGATGTGCGGCGGCCTGCTCGCAGGATGCAAAGAAGCCCCAGGCAACATCATCGAAATCAACGGGAAATTTTACAAAGAATACCGCGGCATGGGAAGCCTCGGCGCAATGCGTGCCGGTTCCGCCGCCCGCTATGGACACGAAAAAGCCGATTCGTTCCGCAAGGTTGCCGCCGAAGGCGTGGAGGCACTAAAAGAAGTCAGCGGCTCGGCAGACGAAATTCTCTCGAATTTGGCGGGAGGGATCCAAAGCGGAATGGGCTACCTCGGTGCATCAAGCTTGTCCGCGCTCAAAGAAAACGCTCTTTACATCCGCGTCAGCCCTGCGGGCCAACGGGAAGCCGCCCCGCACGATATCCTAGAAATCAAAACATCGCCCCACGCGGCTCCTTGACGGATTCCCAAGGAAATCCTCACCCGCTATTTTTCCGTAACCACTTCGGAATCAGGCTCCTGCATTCGGCGATCAGCGCGCCCAGCAAGATTCCGCTAATGGCCAGCAACAACCACGCGACCGCTTGCTTGAGCGTCGCATTCCGGAGCGAGCTCTCGTTGGAAAAAAAAGTCCAATACGAGTATCCCAAAGCGAGAAAAAGCCACCCACGGGCGACTCGGTTCATCCAGACTGCTTCACGCGCTGCGAGCAACTCCAGCACCCCCGGCAAACAAAAAAGCAGGAACACCCATTTGTAATCCATCTGCGGCCCCCAAAGGAAAAGAAACGAATAAATGGAAGCCCCCGCGATAAACGAAAACCGCCCCCTCTCTCCCATACCACCACGAACAAAACGCTCCCCAAAAACCACACCGAAAAAAACGCTCCCAAAAAAAACAGCAAACCCGGCAACCCGAAAAACGCGAAAAACCAAAGGCAACTCCGCTTCGCCGAGCACCCCGTATTCGCACAACAAATTAGGAATCAATCCCGCCCCGAACGAAGTATAGACTTGGTTAGAAAGGCTCTTGCTGATTAGTGCCAAATCCCCGCGGATCGCAAACAAATAAACGGCAAAAGCCCCACCTGCCACGACCGCCGCAAAAACCCCTTTCTTTCCTCCAGAAAAAAAAGTCGCGCCAAGCCCCACCGCCGGAAACAATTTCAGCGCGGAAGCCAGAAAAAAACACGCCGCCCCCACCCACGGCAAACGATAAAAAACAACCGCCAAAACAACCAAAAAAAACAGCGGGGTATCCAAGTTTGCCCGCTCCACGAGCAGCACGGAAAGCGGCGACAAAATAAAAATAACCCACACCACCGCATCAAACGCCCCTACCTTTCCCGCCAATAACCACACGCCCAAAAGATACAAAAAAAGAAATCCCCACCCCCACCAAACCACCGTGCCAGACGATAAGCCAAGCCAAGAAAAAACAAA
>DYNR01000068.1:8878-10142 GCA_020720945.1 Chthoniobacter flavus
TTCATCCCGAAAGAATGCCCGTAGTTCCCGCAGGCCTGTCCCACAAGTATCTCCGCGCCACAACTTTAAGAGCTGCCGTGAGCGGGACCGCAAGCAGCGCCCCCAGCAACCCTCCCAAAATCACCGTCCACGCCAACACCGCCACCATCACGGTCAAAGAATGCAACCCGACCGATTCTCCCACGATCCACGGAGTGATGAAAAAACCGTCAAGCTGGTGCACCCCGACAAAAATAGCGGTGACAATCAGCGGGTGCATCCAATCCCCGTATTGGGCGACCGCCAGCAATGCGGCAGGTCCCCAAGTAAGCAGCGTCCCCGCATACGGGATGATTCCCAAAATCGCAACCATCAGACCGATCAAGATCGCAAAATCCAACCCCATGATGAGCAATGCAAGGGTGATTAGTGTCCCGTCAATCACGCTCACCAAAATTTGCCCGCGAAAAAACGCTATGATATACCCGTTGATTTCCAGCAGCAACGACACCACTTCCGTTTTGAGCGGCGACGCCCGCATCGGAAGAAAATCTTGCCAGTTTTGAACAATCGCGGGCGCGTCCCGCAAAAGATAAAACAGGAAAATCGGGATCAAAATTAAACCGACCGCCAACCCGAAAACCCCCAGCACTCCCCCCAAACTCTTCTGCAACAAGTTGCCGATGGAAATGACCATATACGGCAAGCGCTCCTGCAACCACGCCAGCGCATCGTTCAACACCGCCCCCGTGTATTTAGTGAGAAAATCCCGCTCCGTTTCGATGTCGTCTTCTGGAATCAAATGCTCCCTCTGAAAATCGTCCAACCGCTTGAGCGTCGTCATGCCCAAATCCTGCACCTTCTTGGAATAAACCGGAAAGTTTTGAACGAACTGCGAACCCTGCCGCGCCGCCGTAGGAATCACCGAAAGCAACACCCCCGCAGCAAATAAAAAGAAGGTCAAAAAAACGATCAGTGTCGCCACCGTCCTCGACAGTTTTCTCCTGCATAAAAACGCAACGCAAGGTTCTAGCAAATAAGCCAAAACGACAGACACTGCCACCGGAATCAAAACGGGCTGCAAATACCCAACCACCCAACTCAGCAAATAAACACACAGTCCCCCCAAGCCAGTCAATGCGGCAACCGCCAACGCGGTAAGCGCAGACCAGCAAATTCTTTTTTGGAACGGGGACGGATTCATCACAAACTCAAGTGTTCTAACCTATCTGTCCCGATGCAAAAAGCAACCTCCAAAACCCCAAATCCCCGCGTAATTTTAAAA
>DYNR01000326.1 GCA_020720945.1 Chthoniobacter flavus
TTCTAAAACAAAAACGCTGGCATTTTTTTCGGCATCGTGCGTGGAATAGAACCATGGATTCTTCTTTTTCAAACTGTAACCCGCGTGTTGTTTTGGTGATCCCCTGTTTCAGGGAATCCGGAAGAATCCGTGATTTTTTGTTTTCGTTGTGCGAAGAAATCAAAACACAAAACTTGCCCGTCGCGGTCCGTTTGGTGGACGATGGCTCGGGCGAAAAAGAAGCAGCATTTTTGGATTCGGTTGCCAACTCGGCACGCGCGTCCTTCCCCTTCGTCGAAGAGCCATTGCTTCTGGAAAAAAACCTAGGGAAAGGCGGAGCGATTTACGCGGGGTGGGCCCAGTGCGGGGATGCCCGCTGGCTGGCGTTTGCGGATGCGGACGGTGCCGTTTGCGCCCAAGAGATTTGCAGGGTTTTGGGCATCGTTTTGCGGGAAGAAGAACAGGCGGACGCATGGATCGCATCAAGGGTCAAAATGCTCGGGAAAGTGGTGGATCGCTCCCTCAAAAGACACATCTTTGGAAGGGTTTACGCAACGATGGCCGCTGGGCTGACTGGGCTGGATGTTTATGATTCTCAGTGCGGGTTCAAAGTTGTAAAGAAAGAGGCGTTCGCAAAAATCCGGCATAAATTGGAGGACTACCGCTTTGGATTCGATATGGAATTGCTGGCATTTCTCTCGGAAGCGGACGCCAAAATCCTAGAAGTTCCCGTCAATTGGCGGGACATTCCTGGAAGCAAAGTCCATCTGCTTCGCGATGGATTCCGGATGTTCCGTTCCCTGCTTTCCTTGCGAAAAAGATTGGCTCCAAGGACTTGACCTGACTCCCCGCAAGCCCGATTCTAAAACTCGAAGCCACCGGAGTTTGCTATCGATCTATCGGCAAATCAACTACTTGCACCACCAGATAAGCCACACTAACCGCAGGTTGGACGGATCGGCGATGGATGCAAAATTTTCGGATTTAACGGTTGACAGGTTTGAGGTTTGAGGACCAACATCTCGGGTGTTGGCTTCGGTCTGTGTTTCTGGCAATGCTGCAGGAACGGCTATCGAAGTTTTTGAGAAAAGAGAAAACCAAGAGAGAGGAAAATTCGTATGTTCAAAAAAATCGTCATTGCGGCAGTTGCCACAATTTTTTCAGCCGTTTCCGCAAATGCTGGATTGTCCTTTGAGTTTACCTATGGAACGGGTGCCGACATTTGGACGGCGGAGCGGCGAACAGCACTCGACCAGTCGGCAGCCATGATCGGTGCTTATTTTTCGAATTATACTGCCACTCTCACTTTTACCGTCACGGGAGAAAATGCCAACGCTACAACACTGGCTTCTGCGGGCAGCAGTTTAATCAACGGGGGATCCGGTTTTTTTGATACGATTGTTCAGCAAAAAATCATCACCAACGGAGTTACGGATGCGAACGGCGGAGCGGCAGATGGTGAAATCAACTGGAACTTTTTCCATACTTGGGATCTCACGGATAGCGTCGCAGTCGGAGCGTATGACTTCAAGTCCACGGCGATGCACGAAATCCTCCATGCCGCAGGATTTTTGTCGTATGTCGGTGCAGCGGGAACGAACACGGGAACCAATTGGACTAAGATGGATTCCATCATGACGAACAGCGCAGGTGTAGCAGCGATCAATCCGACGACATTCGCTTGGGATGCGGGTTTTAATTCGCTGATCACGCAGACCGCTTCGGGAGTGCCCAACACTACTGGACTTTTCCTCAAAGGGACGGAAGCTTTTGCGGCGAACGGAAGTGCCGTTATCCCTCTTTACTGCCCGAACCCGTTTGAGGAAGGAAGTTCCATATCCCATTTGGACGACAACACATACACTGGAGTGAATTCCAAGATGATGAATGCAGCGTCGAATGACGGCCCAGGAGTGCGCACGCTTTCGGCCATCGAGTTAGGCATACTGAAGGACATTGGTTACAGCAATGTTTCGCCCGTGCCCGAACCGCAAACCGCCGTCTTGATCGCCTCGGTGATGATTCCTGCGTTTGCATTTCTGCGCCGCCGCAAAAGCTGATCTCCCACGCCTGCGGGCGCACGGGAAAAATGAAGGAGAGAAGAAAAGAAGGGATTGCGATTTTCCTTCGTTCCTATTGACTCACGGATTCAGGTTTTCTTCTCAGGGAAGCAGCTCTTTCCTTCGTGACAAGATGCTTGGATACCGTGGAAGAGGTGTGCGTTTTCTGCGCCCGATTGTTGGCGGCGCATCTGCATTTCCAAAAGATCGATTGCCGTCCTGACTACCGTTTCCGCAGGGTAAAGCATCCCCGCTATTTTTTGGGGAGTGTAAAGGGAAGCACAAACCCACACCACTTTTCGCCCAAGGTTTTTCTCCACCGCCGCCAAGCACGATTCGGAAAAAAAACCGTCGTCGCTTCGGAAGTTCCCCAAGACTGCATCGAGTTTTTCTTTTCGTATCCAGGTAGCCAATGATTTTTGATCGAGGTGCTTGTCCGTGGGCCAGCAAAAAAACTCGGCAACCCCCGAATAACGATGTCTGGCGCAAGCAATTGCGCCGCGCCGGAAATTTTCTCTCAGCCCTTCCTCCCCACTCAAAACAGCCACCCCGATGCGAGAGCAACCACGCAAAACAATTTCA
>DYNR01000327.1 GCA_020720945.1 Chthoniobacter flavus
TTCTTGGAGTCTCATGCAAAACACCGAAATTTTACTCCGAGTTGGCGCGATGAAAAGCGAAGAGGAGCCAGAGAAGCAGGCGTTTTGCCGTGGGGGTTCCGAAGGGAATGTGATGGTGTTTTTTGTTGATTTTGAAGTGGTTACAATGATTTTAGAGACATGAACAAAGTGCTTCAGATCGACAGAGATTTTTCGGGGGGGCAGACAATCGGGGCGCGGCGAGAGCAACAAGACAGCTATGCGTTCAGCGTGATCGAGGGCGTGCCCGAGTCGGCGCGTTCATTGATGTTGGTGATTGCGGATGGTATGGGGGGATACCTTGGAGGAAAAGAAGCGGGTTCGGTGGCGGTGCAGGGTTGCATCAACGGTTTTTTTGATGCGAGGAAGATGTCCCAGGGTGACGAGGGTTTGGAGGTTCCATTATCTGAAGAAGCGGGACAAGGGAAAGAAGAGGTTGCTTTGGGGTCTTCCGAAGTGTTCGTTTGTTTGGAGAAGGCATTGGGTGAGGCGAATTCGGCGGTTACCGCATTGATTGCTAGCGCCCCTTTGATTTTCGAACAATCTGGGACGACGCTTGTGGCGGCGGTGGTTTCATCGTTTGGGGTCCGGTGGGTGAGCGTTGGAGATTCCCCGTTATTTTTGTGGAGGGGCGGGGAATTGATGCGGCTTAACGAAGATCATTCGATGCGTTCGGTGCTTGCGTTGCAAGTTGCGGAGGGGGGGTTACGAGTAGAAGAGCTCAAGACGCATCCCCAGAGGAATATGCTGATGTCTGCGGTTTGCGGTAGTGAGATCGAGCTTTTTGATTTGCCCGAAGATGCGTTTTTTTTGGAAGACGGCGACATTCTTTTGGCTGCGAGCGATGGGGTGCTTACTCTCGAAGAAGAGGTTATTTCTGGGATTTTGGAAACGCACAGAGAGCGGACGGCCAGCGAGATTGTTGCGGTTTTGCTCGATGCGGTGAAGGAAGCGAAAGAGCCGAGGCAAGACAACACGACCGTGGCGGTCGTGAAGTGGTGAGTTTTTTTCAAGGTGAAAGATAGAGGAGTGGAGGAAGAGAGATGGGGGCGGATGCGGGGCGAGGCTCTTTGGGATTTGCGGGGGTTTGGCTCTGCGGAAAAAGCCAAAAAAATCGCACGGTTTTTCAAGACAAAGACTGGGGATTATTCGGGGGACGATGAGTTTTTAGGGGTGAATGTCCCCGAAGTGCGGGCGGTTGCCAAGAAGTGGGTTTCGCTGGGGAACAAGGGGGCGGAAGCATTTTTATTGAGCCCTTTGCATGAGGTCCGGATGCTCGGGTTACTGATTTGGGTGGAGCGGTTTGCAAAAGCTGATACGGCAGAGAGGGGAGAAATTTTTTCCCTTTACAGGAAGAATGCGCGAAATGTCAGCAATTGGGATTTAGTCGATTTGACGGCAGCAACGATTGTCGGCGGGTGGTTGTGGGAGACGAAAGACACGGCGGTGCTGGATGAGTTTGCCGCTTCCGAAAATCTTTGGGAGAGGCGCATCGCTGTGGTCAGCACGCACGCGTGGATCCGCAAAGGAGAAGTGGGGTTGACCCTTCGCCTTGCGGAAAAGTTGTTGGATGACCGGGAGGATTTGATCCGGAAGGCGGTCGGGTGGATGTTGCGGGAAGCGGGAAAAAAAGACTTGGAAGCAGAGAAGCAGTTTTTGGACAAACACGCAGCAACGATGCCAAGAGTGACGCTCCGTTACGCCATCGAAAAATTTTCTTTCGAGGAGAGGAAGAGGTATCTGGGCATGGCGAAAAAATAGCTGTTTTGCGGTGCGGAAAGAACAAGGGAGTTTTTTTGCCGGCGATGGGTAAAAATTGCCTTGCTGTCTGGGTGGAGCGAGGGCGGTTGGCAGAAGCCGGAAAATAGAAAAAATAGCGGGGCGCAAAGCCTGTTTTTTTTGTCGTTGTAAGTCATTGATTTTTAGACTATTGTGTTTTTGTGATGCCCATTTTTTGGCTGGTTTTTCAGCGGGAGATTTTTAGTGGCACGGGAGGTGCTTTGCAGTAGAGAACACAAAATCACCAAACCTATGTTACCACTTTTAGCGATCGGAGCGGCGGGAGCCGGAATGAATTTACTGCAGTCCATGGCAGGGCAAATGACGGGGAAGGGAGCGGGGGCGCAAGACGCAAAGAAAGCGGATGCTGCGGCAGATGCTGCGGCTTTTCAGAAAATGCTTTTGAAGGTGGCATCCTCGCCCAGCGTCCAGAGGGCGTCTTTGCTGGCATCGGAAGGGATCAATGATTCTGCGGATGCCGCGCAAAAAATGGGGGGGCTAGCATCGAGGATTTTGCAGGATCCGGCGGCGCAACAAGCCATTGACGGGGCGCAAGGTGCGGTGGACATCAAGTTGATGTCGGATGGTTTTGTGATGTTAAAGATGGCGGATGGTCGTCAAAAGACGGTGCGTTTGCAAGGGGATGCCCGGGAGGCGGCGGAGAAGGCGGCGACGATTTTGAATTGTTTGAAAAAGCCAGAAGCTAGTGGCGGGATGGGGGGGGCGATCAAGAGTGCTGCCGGCGATGCGCTGGCGTTCCGCTACGAGCAAGGCACGGGTAGTGCCGTGCTGTGAGGGGG
>DYNR01000069.1 GCA_020720945.1 Chthoniobacter flavus
AGGATGCGTCAGGGGGCGAGGAGTTCGAAATCGAAGGCTGCGAGGTTGCGTGTGGTGATGCTGATGCCTTCCTCGGCTGCAATGGCCGAAAGGGGCTTGCAGTCTGGGGCGGACATTTTGGCGAGAATGGCTTCTTTGCGTTGTTTGGGAATGGGTTTCATTGGTGTGTTAGGTTTGGTTTATACCCTCTGTTTTTTTGTGTTGCAATCTCTGGTCTTCCCGGCCTTCGCCCCTTTAGAAAAACAGTTTCAGACATCGGACAACTACGCTGACATAGAGGGGTGATAAATCCCCTCGTCCAGAGCAGCGATAAATCGCGAGCATTCTAAGGGCGTTTTGCGACTCAAGAAGAAAGGAAATGAAATAACTTCCCGCTTCGTTTTTAAAATTACGCGAGGGTTTGGGCGTAATCTTGCAGGTGTTTTAAAAATTGATCTGATGTCATGGTGGTTTTTCCTGCTTGAAGGCGTGTCGGAAATCAATCGGCAGTGACTCGACCGTCTTGGACGCGGAAGATGCGGTCGCCTTTTGCTGCGAGTTCCCTGTCGTGCGTGACAACGACTAGCGTCCTGCCATCTTGCCGGACTAAATCGAGGAGTAGGTGGACGATGGAGGCACCGGTGGAGGAATCCAAGTTGCCCGTGGGTTCGTCGGCGAAAAGAATGCAGGGGTCGTTGATCAGTGCTCGTGCGATGGCGACGCGTTGTTGTTCTCCGCCGCTTAATTCGGAAGGCAGGTGGTCGGCGCGATGCTGGAGACCGACGCGTTCCAGAAGGAGGAGAGCGTGGTTTTTGTCGGGTTTTCCGGCGATCATGCTTGGGAGGAGGACATTTTCGAGCGCGGTGAGTTCAGGGAGGAGGAAGTAGGACTGGAAGACGAAGCCCATGCGGCGGTTGCGCAGGGAGGCGAGGCGGTCGCCGCCCATGCGGTAGAGCGAATGGTTTTCAAAAAGGACTTCGCCTTTTTCTGGGGATTCTAGGCCTGCCAGGGTGTAGAGGAGCGTGGTTTTTCCGGCACCGGAAGCACCGCAGAGAAAAAGGCATTCGG
This sequence comes from Chthoniobacter flavus, assembly GCA_020720945.1. GTDB lineage: Bacteria > Verrucomicrobiota > Verrucomicrobiia > Chthoniobacterales > DYNR01 > DYNR01. Next base: position 1,048 of record DYNR01000069.1, read on the forward strand.
CGGCAAAGACGGAGATCGAAACATCTTTGAGGACATCGATTTTCGCTTTGCCGATTTTGAACGAACGGGAAAGCTCTTTGGTTTCCAGCAAGAGTTGGCGGGAGTCTGTCTCTTGTGGAGGCATCAGGCGGGTTGCGGGATTTCCGGTGTCTCCGTTTTGCGGGCAGCGACGACGAACGCGAGTTTTTCGCTTCCGGCATCGGCTTGGACGGTGACGAGGTCGCCCGTCTGGATTTTTCCGCGGAGGATTTCTTCGGCCATCGGGTCTTCGAGGTATCGTTCCACGGCGCGGCGCATGGGGCGGGCACCGTAGGAGGGGTCGTAGCCTTTTTTGATGAGGAAGTCTGTGGCGGAGGGGTCGAGAGTCAAGTGGATGTCGCGGGTTTTGATGCGCCCGATGACTTTTTCCATTTCTAGGGAGACGATGAGGGAGAGGTCGGGTTTGTTTAGGGAGTGGAAAACGATGATGTCGTCCAAGCGGTTCAAGAACTCGGGTTTGAAAACCTTTTTGGTTTCTTCGAGGATTTTGTCGCGCATGGAGTCGTGGTCTTCGGTTGCTTTCGGGGCACCGAAGCCGAGGGTCGTTTGTTTTTTGATGAGTTCCGCGCCGACATTGGAGGTCATGATGATGATCGTGTTGCGGAAGTCGATTTTGCGGCCTTGGCTGTCGGTGACTTTGCCTTCTTCCAAGATTTGGAGGAGGAGGTGCATGACATCGGGGTGGGCTTTTTCGATTTCGTCGAAAAGCACGACGCTGTAAGGGCGGCGGCGGACGGCTTCGGAGAGTTGGCCGCCTTCCTCGTGTCCGACATAGCCCGGAGGGGAGCCGATGAGCCGGGAGGAGGTGAATTTCTCCATGTATTCCGACATATCGATTTGGATGAGGGCGTCGGGGTCGCCGAACATAAATTCTGCTAAAGTCCTTGCCAAGAAGGTTTTGCCGACACCGGTAGGGCCGAGGAAAACGAAGGAGCCAATGGGGCGGCGGGGGTCTTTGAGGTCGGCGCGGGAGCGGCGGAGGGCTTTGCTGATGGCGGCGATCGCCTCGTTTTGCCCGATGACCCGGCCTTGGAGTTCGCCTTCCATCTGGAGGAGTTTTTCCGTTTCTTTCTGTTCCATGCGGCTCAGGGGGATGCCCGTCCATTTGGAGACGACATGGAGGATGTCGTCCTCGGTGACAAAAACCTGTTTTTCTTCGCGGTTCTTTTTCCAGTCTTCGAGGATTTTTTCCAATTCGTCTTTGAGGTGTTTTTCTTTGTCGCGCTGGGCGGCGGCTTTTTCAAAGTCTTGGGCTTTGATTGCTTCGTCCTTTTCTTGGGCGGCGGTGGCGATGTCGGCTTCTAGGCCTTTGACATCGGGGGGGCGGGTCATGTTTTGGATTCGGGCGCGGGAGCCGGCTTCGTCCATGATGTCGATGGCTTTGTCGGGGAGGAAGCGGCCGGTGAGGTAGCGGTCGGAGAGTTTTGCCGCGGCTTCGAGGGAAGCATCGGTGATGATGGCTTTGTGGTGTGCCTCGTATTTTGGGCGGATGCCTTTGAGGATCAGGATGGTTTCCTCCACGCTGGGGGCTTCCACTTTAACGGTTTGGAAACGGCGTTCGAGGGCGGCATCTTTTTCGATGTATTTGCGGTATTCGTTGAGGGTGGTGGCGCCGATGCATTGCATTTCCCCGCGGCTTAGGGCGGGTTTGATGATGTTCGAAGCGTCCATGGTTCCTTCGGCGGAGCCGGCGCCGACGATCGTGTGGAGTTCGTCGATGAAGACGATGATGTTTTTGTTGCGGCGGATTTCGTCCATGATCGCTTTGATGCGTTCTTCGAATTGACCGCGGTATTTTGTTCCCGCCACGATGAGGGCGAGGTCGAGGGTGAAGACTTTTTTATCCCGGAGGATTTCGGGGACATTGCCGCCGATAATTTCGGAAGCGAGGCCTTCGGCGATGGCGGTTTTGCCGACGCCGGCTTCGCCGATGAGGACGGGGTTATTTTTTGTGCGGCGGCAGAGGATTTGGATGACGCGTTCGATCTCGTTTGAGCGTCCGATCACGGGGTCGAGGTCGCCTTTTTTCGCCATTTCGGTGAGGTCGCGTCCGTAAGCGCGGAGGCTGGGAATGCGGCCTGGGCGACCAGGGTGTCCGAAGGCATCGGCATGGACAGGGTCGTTGTCATCCGGGGAAAAATTGGGGTCGAGTTCCTTCAGGACTTCGTTGCGGGTGCGTTCGATGTCGATGTCTAAGGATTGGAGGACCTTAGCGGCGACGCCTTCGCCCTCGCGCAAGAGGCCGAGGAGGAGGTGTTCGGTGCCTACATAGGAGTGTTGGAGGCTTTTGGCTTCCTTGCCGGCCAGAGCCAAGACTTTTTTCACCCGCGGGGTGTAGGGGATGTTGTTCGAGGAGGGGGTGGAGTCCTCGCCGACTTCCATGTTCCGTTCGATTTCCTCGATGAGGGTTTCGGGGGGGAGGCCCATTTTTTCGAGTACATTGACGGCGACGCCTTGGCCGAGTTTGATGAGGCCGAGGAGGAGGTGTTCGGTGCCTACATAGTTGTGGTTGCAACGCTGGGCTTCATTGCGGGCCATTGCCAAAACTTGTTGGGCGCGAGGAGTGAAGTTATTCATGGAAAGCGGCTAGTCAGGAATTTGAGTGGTGGGAGGTTTGGGGAGGCGGGAGTGGTCTGGGGCGGGGATCGCGGATAATTTTGAGCGGATGAGGGAGGCGCGGAGGGTGTCGCGTTCTTCCGCGTCCATGTTTGGAGCGGAAGCACCTTTTTGGAGGTGGGCGGGTTGCGTTTCGATCAGGAGTTCATCGACGGCGTGGCGGCATTTTTCTGGGAAAAGCTCGAGGTCGGCGCCGAGTTTGATGGCGGAGAGGAGGTTGAGAGCTTCCTTGGAAGTCATGGAGCAGGCGTGGCCCAAGATGCCGAAGGCGCGGCCGATTTGGTCAGAGAGCATGGTCGGGCGAGATTCGACTAGGGACATTCGCGCGTTTTGCTCGTGTTCGATGACTTGGAGGATCACCTTGTTGAGGCGGGTGATGATTTGGGTTTCCGATTCGCCTAGGGTTGTTTGGTTGGAAATTTGGAAGAGGTTGCCCATGGCTTCGGTGCCCTCGCCGTGGAGGCCGCGGACGACGAGTCCGATTTTGTTTACCGAGTTGATGATTTTGGTGATTTGCTCGCTGATGACGAGGCCGGGGAGGTGGAGCATGGCGGAGGCGCGCATACCGGTGCCGACATTGGAGGGGCAGGCGGTGAGGTAGCCCAGGGTTTCATCGAAAGCGAAGTCTAGCGGTTCTTCTAGTTCCGCGTCCGCGTTGCTGATGATCTCGTAAACTTTTTCCAGTTGTAAGCCGTTGAGGATTGCTTGGATGCGGAGGTGATCCTCCTCGTTGATCATCACGCTCAAAGTTTGTTCGGGGTTCATCACGACGGCGCTGCCCGCGCCTTTTGCGGCGTGCTCGCGGCTGATGAGGTGCCGTTCTACGAGGACTTGGCGTTCGAGGGGAGAGAGAGACTCCATGCCTTCCGAAAAGGATTCTGCCATTTCGGGGAGGCCTTCGACGGCGGGGAGGATTTTTTTCATCACCTCGATGCGTTCGCCTTTTTTCGCCCAGCCTGGGAAGGGTTGGTTGCGGAGGTTGCGGGCGAGGCGGACGCGGCTACTGACGACGATGTGGCGTTGGGGGCCATCGCCCGTGAGCCATTCCCCCGTATTGGCTATGATGCGAGAGAGTTTCATGATAGGGGGAGAGGGAAGGAGGATGCGGGGGTAGGCTGGTTTTCTTTTGGATTTTCTTTCGAAGAGAGGATGCGGATCGAGTCTCTGATTTTGGCGGCTTGCTCGTAGTTTTCGCTTTCGACGGCTGTTTTGAGTTCCTCTTCTAGGTTGGAGAGGAGTTCTTTTTTTTCCCGTTCGGCGCGGAAGTGGCAGGGGCATTTTCCGATGTGGGAAGTGCCTTTGTGCATACTTTTGATCATCCCGGAGAGGGCATCCGAAAAGACTTTGTAGCAGTTGCTACAACCCAGGCGGGCGGTTTTTTTAAGTTCCGTTTGGGTGAAGCCGCAGACTTCGCATTTGAGGTTTTTTTGGGTTCGTTCCAAGTCGTGGGAAGAGCCGATGCCTGAGAGGACATCGCCCCATTGGAAAGAAGCAGGATCTGCGACCCCCTTGGCTTTTGCGCAGGCGGGGCAGAGGTTGACCTTCTGCATTTTGCCGTCGATGACTTTGGTCAGGAAAACGCTTGCTTCCGCGTTGCTACAGGCATCGCATTTCATTGGAGTCAAAAATTCGGATACACGGGGGTTCCCGTGTTTTTTGTCAGCGTGTGGAATTTTTCGATCATCCGTTTGGTGACGGGGCCTGGGGAGCCTTCGCCGATGGGGCGGTGGTCGAGGCGGACGACGGGGATGACCTCTGCGGCGGTTCCCGTGAGGAAGCATTCGTCGGCCGTGTAGATGTCGTAGCGCGTGATTTGGGGTTCGGACATTTCGATGCCTTCTTCTTTTGCCATTTCAAAGACGACTTCGCGAGTCACGCCGGCGAGGACACCGGAAGAAACTGGGGGGGTCGTGATTTTGCCGCCGTGGACAAGGAAGATGTTGTCGCCGGTGCATTCTGCGACAAAGCCTTGTTCGTTGAGCATGAGACCTTCGCCTGCACCCGCATTGATGGCTTCCAGTTTTGCCATCACATTGTTCAGATAATTCAGGGATTTTACCATCGGGGATAGGGCGCCGTGGGCGATTCTCCGGGTGGAGCAAGTGACTACTTCTAGGCCGTGGGTGTATTTTTCCGGGGCGTAGAGTTTGATGGTGGCGGCGATGATAAAAACGGTAGCTTTTGGGCAGTTGAGGGGGCTGAGGCCGAGGTCCCCGCATCCCCGCGTGACGACCAGGCGCACATAGCCGTCTTGCAAGTTGTTGATGCGGATGGTTTCGAGGACGGCTTCGCCGATTTCCGCCAAGGGGATCGGGAGGGTGAGAGCGATGGCTTTGGCGGAGAATTCCAATCGGCGGAGGTGTTCCTCTAGGCGGAATACCCGGCCTTCGTAGAAGCGGATGCCCTCGAAAATCCCGTCCCCGTAAAGCAAGCCGTGATCAAAAACTGACAACTTCGCTTCGGCCTTGTCGTAAAATTCCCCGTCAATATAAATTTTCATCTAGTGGATAACTCTTTTTTTAGTTTAGCAAAAATATGGGGTATTACAAGTGCGCCATGTGTTTGGCGGTTTCGTTTTGGCGGACGATCTGGTTTTTTTCGTCCAAGAGGGCGACGCGGGGGTGGGCGGTTTCGGCTTCTTCTTCCGAAAAACGACCGAAGGACATGATGGTGAGGCGGTCGCCGATTTTGCCGAGGTGCGCGGTTGCGCCGTTGAGTTCGATCGCGCCGGAGCCTTCGTTGCCGATGATGACATAAGTCTCGAAGCGGTTGCCGTTTGCCATGTTGCCGACCAAAATTTTTTCGTAAGGTTTCAGCCCTACGGCATCCGCCAAATCTTTGGCGATGGTCAGGCTTCCTTCGTAATCCACCGAAGCGTCCGTGACGGTCGCCTTATGCAATTTTGATTTCAGCAGCGTGATAAACATATTCGTAGTTTTTAGGTTCAATTTATTCCAGATGTCGGGTGAAGGGAAGAGAGAATTTCACCTTGACGGGTTGTGGGCGGGGAGGTTTTTTGTTTTTTCGGGAGGCAGAACTTGGAGTTTTTGCAGGCGGAAAGAAACGGGGCGAGGGTCGTAAATGCTTGGGTAAGAACGGTCAGGGAGAAGGGTTAGGACGGAAGGGAAGGGATTGGTGGGCAAGGGGAAGTCCTTCGCGAGTTGCGAGTTTTTTTCGTCTAGGGGCAGGGAGCCGAGGGGTTCGTCGTCGAGAAAAATTTCCACGGAGCAAGGGCCTTCGAAGCGGGAGATACTGACGGCGAGAGTGTTAGGGGAATCCGTCGGGGGGAGCAAAAAGGAGCTACCTTGGTCGTAGGCGTTGGCGAAAACGGGGACGCCGTGGTCGGGGTAGGGACCTTGCAGGGAGCCCGTTCCGGCAATTGGGGAGATTTGAAAAAAAGCGGGGAGCGTGTTTTTTGCAATGTGACCGGTGTTTTCGAGCAAGGACGGGTCGATCCAAACGCGCCAACCTTCCAGGGAAAAGACGAGGCGTTTGCCTTCGGTGCGCGCGAGGGTTTCTGGAGCGAGTTTTGCGTCGGGGAGGTTTGTGATCACCGATTGGATTTTTGCGGGATCGCCGGGCAGTCGCGGGAAATGCAGTTTGCATCCAGGCGGCAAGTAGCGCAGGGCGGCGTGGATCGGGGCGTTTGTTATATCCAGATACACCGTGGAAGCACCGAGTGCACGGAGGGTTTTTCCGATAGAAGTCAGGAACACGCTGGCGCCGTTCGAGCGTCCGACAAGCCCATCTTCAGGGAGAGAAAAGACCGAAGATTTTGCGAAGAGGGGACGCGCCCACGAGGAGAACGAAGGGGCCAACCAGAGGAGGAGCAACGCGCAAAGAACAGCATTTGTGTAAGCGCGGAGAGAGGCGAAAAAAAAGCCGATGCCCGGAGCCGCCAAGGCCACGGCGGGAATCATGAGACGGGAGTGCCACAGTTGCCATCGGAAGAGGAAAGAGAACAAGGCGAGGGAGAGGAGGAAGGCGGCAGCGTAAAGCAGCGCGGCGTTTCTGCGTTTCCCTGGAGAGATGAAAAAGAACCCGCCGCAAAGCAGAAAAACCGGGAGTAAAAAATGCAGGAAGCCCGTCGCGACATCTTCGCTTGTGGGGTAGTATTGGACAGCAAACTGTTGGCCGCCGAAAGTCGAATCGGGGTCGTTGATTCCGATGCCAAGAGATTCGGAAGCGCGGGTTGCGGTTTTTTCCAGCCAGCGGTTCCAAGGTTCCCACGGGAGAGACATTTGGAGGGTGTAGTTCCGGAGAAGCACGGAGGCTCCCGTGGCGGCGGAGAATTTCCCGTTTGCGTGGTCGCTTTTTTTTCCTGGGTCAGAGGGGGAGATTTCTGCGGAGAGAATTTCTTTTGCCTGGTATGCGTAGTGAGGGGAACCGATTAGCGCGCAGGCAGTTAGCGCGGCGGAGAGAGGGAGGAAACGGATTTTTCCGCCCAGGAACAGGAAGCGGGAAGCATGGAGGAATGCCACGACAGGTAGGTAGGCCAAAGCGGTTCCTTTCGCCAAGATGCCGAGTCCGGCCCAAATGCCCGCAAGGAGGATGGGGAAGGTTTCCATCTTGCGGGAAGCCACCATTTTTTCTCCGATCCACGAGCAACCCAAAAGAGCGGCGGCGAGAAAGAGATCGTTTTTGCTGTTCGATGCCTGGAAAAATGCGGCTGGCAGAGAAGCGAAAAAAACGCACCCCAGCAACTGCGTTTTTCTGTTGCCTCCCAACTCGCGGAGGATGGCAGAAATGAAAACTAGGCAAAACAAGAGAGATAGCCATTGGACGAGAAAATGCCAGCGGTCCCCGCCCGTAAGGAGATAAAAATTCAGGCCCAGCCATTCGGTTAAAGGGGGCATTTTTTGCATGTGCCCGTAGGGCATAAACTCAGGAAATACGGTTCCTTGAGAAATCCAAACTAGTTGACGGGGAAGGTGATAGATCAGGACATCCCCGTTATTCGGAGGAGAAAAAACACCCATCGCGAGCGAGCCTGCGAGGGATGCGCCCAGGATGGCGAGGAGGGATTTTTCCAGCCAAGACCAGTCGCGGATATTTTGGAACGAGGCCAGGGGGATGCCTAGGGCGGTCGTCAGCGAGGGTTTGCCCGAAGAAATCCACGCAGAGCAAGACAGTGCGAGAGCGATCGTCCACCAGAGGAGGAATGCCGGGGTGGAAAGGCTGTGCAACGCGCTCAAAACGCAAACGCCAAAGGCAGCCCACAGGACGACGGCGGTCGCAGAAACGGCAGAAGCTTCCCGCCAGCCGAGAGCGGAAAAAAACCCGTAAGATTCAAGTTTGCAGGAGTTTGCGCAGGGGAGGAGAGAAGAGAAAAGGAGGAGGGCAGAGGTTGCCGGCAAAAGGACGAACGCGCCAGAGAGCAACAGAGATTCCATGAGTTTTCGTTATCGCGCGGGGATGCCCGAGGGTTCGTTATTGCCCGAGAAGCCCGTATTTCAAGATGCAGCGCAAGGCGCTCACGCCATCCTTCCAGTTAATTTTTTTTCCTTCCGCGTAAGTGCGTCCGTGGTAGCTCACGGCGACCTCGTAAATCCGCACGCCCTTTTTTGCCAGTTTGGCGGTCACTTCCGGTTCAAAGCCGAAGCGTTCTTCCACTAGCGGGATTGATTGGATGAGTTCTCGGCGGAAGGCTTTGTAGCAGGTTTCCATGTCGGTCAGGTTGATGTTGGTTGTGACATTGGAAAGGAGGGTGAGGAAGCGGTTGCCCAAGGAGTGCCAGAAGTAGAGCACGCGGTGCTCTTCGGAACCGATGAAGCGCGACCCGAAAACCGCGTCGGCTTTGCCTTGCAAGAGCGGGCGGAGTAGCCGCGGGTATTCCGTTGGATCATATTCCAAATCAGCGTCTTGTATAATGACGAAATCTCCGGTTGCCCTGGCGATTCCCGTGTGGAGGGCTGCGCCTTTCCCCCGGTTTTTCTCGTGGAAAAAAACTTTCACCCTCGGTTCCTTTGCCGCCACGGCGCGGAGGACTTCGCCCGTGCCGTCGCGGGAGCAGTCGTCCACGGCGATCAGTTCGAAAACAGTAGGCTGTTCCAGAACCGTGGCGATGACTGCGGCAACCGTTTCCGCCTCGTTATAGACGGGCATGATGACGGAAAGGCACGGAGATTCGTAAGGCGAGTTTTTCATAAAACGATGGGCTGACTTTGCTCTTCGCTGGCGCATTGTTTCAAGGAAAAAGAAACCGCCGTCCATCGAGAGCCGGTTCCTCGCGTTTTCGGTTTTCGTGAAGGGTCCCTGACAGAGTCCTG
>DYNR01000070.1 GCA_020720945.1 Chthoniobacter flavus
TTCAGGTTTACCGGCCCCGAAAAAATCGGGATACTTGCAGGGTGTTTTTATGTGTGGGATTGCTGGCATATTAAAAAATGATTTTTCAAAAACGGCGGAGGCAGATTCCGTCCGTGCCGCTTTGGAAAAAATGCGTTACCGCGGGCCGGACGCTTTGGGGATTTTTGCAAAAGGTCCGCTTGCCATGGGCAATGTGCGCTTGGCGATCCAAGGGATTGACCCCGCAGGCAACCAGCCGATTTACAACGAAACGGGTTCGGTCGCCGTGGTTTTCAACGGGGAAATTTACAATTTTCCAGAACTCCGCAAAGACCTAGAAGCGCGGGGGCACCGTTTTGCGACGGAAACCGACACGGAAGTTTTGGTGCATCTTTACGAAGACCGGGGCATTGAAATGGCGGATTCCTTGAACGGGATGTTCGCCTTTGCTCTCTACGATATTCCTGCGCACCGTCTTTTGCTCGGACGCGACAAAACCGCGCAAAAACCTTTTTTTCTTCACCGGAGTTTGGAGGGGCTTTCGTTTTCCTCCGAGCTGAAGTCTTTGCTCGGCTGGGTTTCTTCCCCAAAAATCGATGCGCGCGCCGCCCGCGATTTTTTGAGTTTGGGGTATTTTCTGGAGCCGGATTGTATTGTCCAAGGGGTCGAATCCCTTCCTCCTGGCACGGTTCACGCTTACGACGAAACTGCGCGTTTGGTGGCAACCCACGAGATTCCGTTTCCCGTTTTGTCGCAAGAAAGCACCCGGCTTTTCCCCGATTTTGAAACTTGGGCAACCGAGGCAGATGAGGTTTTTACGGAGGCCGTTCACAGGCACACGCTCAGCGATGTTCCCGTCACGGTTTTTTTGAGCGGCGGAGTGGATTCCTCGTTGGTCGCTTTGTATCTCGGGCAAGCGAGCAAAGTGAAAACGGTTTATACGGGCAGTTTTTCCGACGAAGAGAGCTACGATGAATACGGGTTCAGCTCGGCGCTGGCGGGTCAGCTCGGTTTAGAAATTCGGCGTATTGATTTGAGCAAGAAGGTGTTGGCGGGAAGCATCGATGCTTTTTGCGCGTCCTCTTCGCAGCCGCAAGGCGATTACAGCGGCTTGCCTTCGTATGTGCTCGCGAGGGAGACGGCCAAAGATTTCCGCGTGGTTCTTGGCGGGGATGGCGGGGACGAATTGTTTTCCGGTTATCCGACTTACCGTTTGCCGGAGCTCCAAAAAAAATTCCGCTTCCTGCCTGCGTGGGCATTTTCCGCCGCCGCGTCGGTCGCCCGTTTGAGCGGGCCACCCAAAGGCTATTTGCCCTTGCGGTTTCAGCTCCAGCTTGTTTCGCAAGCCTGGGGCAAGCCGACTCCGACCGCCCACTTTGCCGTCAAAGACTTCCTCCCTCCCTCGCTGGTTGGCTCCATCCTTTCCCAAGAATTTTTTCCCCCTTCGCTTTCGTCCGCTCCCGGAGTGCGGCGGTTTTCCGAGTGGTATGGGAGCGCGGATGATGCCGATGCCGTGCGGCGGTTGGGGCGGTTGGACTTCCACTCCTTCCTCCGTTCCTGCACGATCCCGAAAATGGAGCGCAACTGCATGGCGTGGAGTTTGGAAAATCGGTTGCCGTTTCTGGATAACGCGGTTCTGGAACTTTCTGCGAACACGCCGGAATGCCTGCAACGGCGTGGAAAAACCGGCAAGTGGTGCCTCCGCCAATTGATGGAAAAAAAACTCGGCCGTCCCCCCGCGCTCAACCCGAAGAAACAGGGGTTCGGACCTCCGCTGGCGCAGATGCTACAAAAAGAACTCGCCGAATGGTCTGGCGATTTGCTGGAAAGGAAGCACCCGCTTTTCAATCCAAAAACAGCAGCCACGCTCCGCTCTCTCGCCGCGAGAGGTTGGGATTTGCACCGTGTCGCCTGGAATGTCTGCATCCTCAAGGATTGGACAGACCGTAACGGTGTTTCTGCTTAACGGGCTCTGGAAGAACCTGTTACGAAGAATTTTTTTGCGATGGAAACCGAGCCGACCCAAGCGTTTATCCGGATTCGAGGAGCGAGGCAACACAACCTCCGCAACCTCGATATCGACATTCCCCGCAACCGTTTGGTCGTTTTGACCGGATTGAGTGGCTCGGGAAAATCCTCTCTCGCTTTTGACACTCTTTACGCGGAAGGGCAGCGGAAATATGTCGAAAGCCTTTCCTCCTATGCACGGCAGTATTTGGAAAAAATGCCAAAGCCAGATGTTGATTACATCGAAGGGCTTTCCCCCGCCATCGCGATCGAGCAGCGATCTTCGGGGTCTTCGCCGCGTTCCATCATCGCGACCGCCACGGAAATCTACGATTATTTGCGCATCCTTTACGCTGCGGTCGGGCAACCCCACGACCCCGCAACGGGAGAACCCGTCAAACGCCAGACCCCGCAAGAAATAGCGGATGTCGTTCTTTCGTGGCCGGAAGGCACTCGCGTAATCCTTCTCGCCCCTTTGGCTTTTGGCGAAAAACAAGGGCTCCCAGAAGTTCTTGCGTTGGCCCGGAAAGAAGGGTTTGTCCGCCTCCGCATCGACGGCGAAGTCGTGGAATCCGACGCGCCCCTTTCCTCCTTTCCGACAAAGAAACCAAAAAAAATCGAGGCCGTCATTGACCGCATCGTCATTCGCCCCGACATCGAACGCCGTCTGGCAGATTCGGTTGACCTCGCTTTGCGTTGGGGAGAAAACCGTGTTTTCGCGCTCCGTTCCTCGCCAGGCCAAGCCGAAGAACTGGTTTGTTTTTCTACCGATTACCGCAACCCGAACACGGGGTTTTCCATGCCCCGATTGACACCGAAACACTTTTCTTTCAACAGCCATTTGGGAGCCTGCCCTCGCTGCCACGGGCTTGGCACCATTTCGTTTTGCGATCCGGAACGGATGGTCAACTCCGATCTTTCGTTGCGCGACGGTGCCATTTTGCCGTGGAAAAGCTTGAACAAAAAAATGCGGGCATACTACGAGTCGTTGCAGGAAACTTTGGCTGCCGCTTTGTCGGTGGATGCCGGTGCCCCGTTTGGCGGGCTTCCCCGCGCCGCGCAAGAAGCATTTCTTTACGGTTCGGGTGAAACGCTTTTGGAAAATCTGGGGGCGCGGGGGAAGCGAGAGAAACGCCCGTTTGAGGGGATTGTCCCGATGGTGGAGCGGATGCTGGAGAGCAGCGAAAGCGAGCTTACCCGCCAACGGCTCCGAGCCTTCACGGGAACCCGCCTTTGCCCGAGCTGCGAAGGCAGGCGGCTAAAACCGGAAATCCTTGCTGTCACCATCCATTCAAAATCTGGCAAATCCTTTGGCATCAACGATTTTTGTTCGGCGACCATCGCGGATGCCGCCGGGATTTGCGAAGCTCTGCTGCTTCCTGGCTCAATGGAAAAAGCGGTTTCCGACATTTCGCACGAGATTTCCAAACGCCTTTGGTTTTTGCGCGAAGTCGGCTTGGGCTACCTGACCCTCAACCGCGAGAGCAACTCGTTGTCCGGTGGCGAATCGCAACGGATCCGGTTAGCGTCCCAGCTCGGCTCCAGCCTTTCCGGGGTTTTGTATGTGCTCGACGAACCCAGCATCGGCCTGCACCAGCGCGACAACGACCGCCTCATCGCCACCCTAAAAAAACTCCGGGACATCGGCAACTCGGTGATCGTCGTCGAACACGACGAGGACACGATCCGTTCGGCGGAGTTTGTTTTGGATTTCGGGCCGGGGGCGGGAACCGACGGCGGCCAACTCGTCGCTTGGGGCACGCCTTCCGAAATAGAAAAAAATCCCGCGTCGCTGACCGGGCAATTTCTTTCACGGAAACGCTCCATCCCGTTGCCGTCCAAGCGCGTTTCACCCCGCTCCCCCAAGCCGGAACCAGGGGAGGAACGCGACGGTTGGATTTCTGTTTTCGGGGCCTCGGAAAACAACCTAAAAAATATCGATGCCTCGTTTCCTCTTGGCTGCATGACTTGTTTGACGGGCGTTTCTGGGAGCGGTAAGTCCACGCTGCTCAACGACATCCTGCGCCCCGCCGCCTTTCGCGAACTCCATTCTTCCAAAGAAAAACCCGGCAAGCACCTCCGCGTCGCAGGGCTTCACCAAATCGACAAAGCCGTGGTCATCGACCAGTCTCCGATCGGTCGTTCGCCCCGTTCCAACCCCGCGACTTATTCGGGTGCCCTCGACCCGATCCGCACCCTTTTTTCCGAAGTGCCTGCCGCCCGCGTCCGCGGATACGGAGCTGGTCGTTTTTCGTTCAATGTCAAAGGTGGGCGTTGCGAGCACTGCCAGGGCGACGGGCAAATCCGCGTCGAAATGCACTTTCTTGCAGATGCTTATGTGGAATGCGAAGCTTGCCGTGGGCTCCGCTACAACCGGGAAACGCTCGACATTCTTTACAAAGGGAAGAGCATCGCGGAGGTGCTCGCCATGACGGCATCGGAAGCTCTTTCGTTTTTTTGCAACCACCCCGCCATCGCCCCAAAACTCCAAACCCTCGTCGATGTCGGCCTCGGCTACCTGCAGCTCGGGCAAGCCGCAGACACGCTTTCCGGCGGCGAAGCGCAAAGGGTCAAACTCGCGTCCGAACTCTCCAAAAAATCTACGGGCAAAACTCTTTACCTGTTGGACGAACCCACCACGGGGCTCCATTTTGCCGATATAGAAAAACTTCTCGAAGTCCTTATGCGCTTGCGGGATGCCGGAAATTCGTTGATTGTCATCGAGCATAACCTCGATGTGATCAAGTGCGCCGACTGGCTTCTCGACCTAGGGCCAGAAGGGGGAAGTGGCGGTGGCCGCATCGTCGCGGAAGGCTCGCCGGAACTTGTCGCAACGAACACCGAAAGCCATACTGCCCGCTACTTGAAACCGATCCTTTTCCGATGAACCGTCTCGCTTTTTTCTTCTTGCCGCTCGGCCTGTGCTTCTTTGTCCCGTCCGGAACTGCCGCCCAAAACGAAACCGTTTTACAAAAAGCGGACTCCGCAATTCGCCAAGGCTTTCCCAGCGCCGTAAAGAAACCGCTCGAAAAAATCGTCGCCGACCAGAAGGCTCCTCTAGCAAACCGGCAAGCGGCACTCGAACGCCTCGCGCAAGCCCACCTTCTTTCTGGAACTCCCGAAGATGCTCTCCCTCTTTTTCGCTCCGTCCCTCCAACCCCTGCCCTAGATTTTTGGAAAGCGCAACTCCTTCTGGCAAAAGGGGAAGCGAACGAGGCGTTCGCCGCTTTTTTATCCGCGGCAGACGCACCCGGACACCCCTTCCAATCCGAAGCAAAAATCGGGGCAGCCCGTTCCCTTTTCCGCAGGCAACAGCCCGGCGACCTCGCCCGCGCAGCGGAACTGCTTTCTGCCATCCCCCCGGAATCCCCCCTCCGCCACCAGGCTTCCTTGGATCTTGCCCAGCTTTACCTCGACCAGGGAATGGCGGAAAAAGCGGTGGCGTCGCTCGGGTCTATTTCCGAAATGCCTGCGCGCAACCAGATGCAACACAATTACTTGCTCGCGCTCGCGCAGTTCGCCCTCGGAGACTTCGATGCCGCGAAAAACACCTTAGAAAAAACGGCATCTTTTTCTGCGACCCCGCCCGAAAAAATTACGATCCTCAAAGCCGATTGTTTGAACGAAACGGGGTTCCCCGATCGCGCCATCGACCTCTTGGAAGAATCTCTCCAACAGTCCCCGCCCGTCGCGGCAAGCACCGCTGTTTTTCAAAAGCTGGACGAGTTTTATGCGGCGCAATCTTCCCCTTCGCTGTCCGTCCTCCGCCGTTTGGCAAACGCGCCGACACCCTCCCCGCAAACCGCGAACGCCCTTTTGTTTTTGGCAAAGGCCGAAGCGCGCCTCGATCATGCGAACGAGGCAAAAATCCTTTACGCCCGCTTTTTGGAACAGTTCCCCAGCCACCCGTTCCGCGTTTCTGCGACAACGGAACTGGCTTCGCTGCATCTTGCGAATAACGAGGCAGCCAAAGCGTTAGACCTAGTTTCCGCTGATCCGAAAGACCCCGACGCATCGTTCCTGCGCGGGCAAGCACTCGTCCTCCTCGGACGCTATAAGGAAGCGGGTTCCGCATTTTTTTCGGCGATGAAAGCCCCGCATTTGCGCCTTGATGCGGCTTACAACGGTGCTATCAGCGAACTTTTGGCGGGCGTAGGTTCCGAAAAAAATCCCTTCCTTTCCACCCTCCGCAGCGAAGATCCTTCGGGCTATTTCGAGTCCGAGTTCCTTCTCGCCGATGCGCTGGAATCCGCCCGCCAACGCCTTCCGTCTGC
Source organism: Chthoniobacter flavus (assembly GCA_020720945.1). Classification (GTDB taxonomy): domain Bacteria; phylum Verrucomicrobiota; class Verrucomicrobiia; order Chthoniobacterales; family DYNR01; genus DYNR01. The sequence goes on from DYNR01000070.1 coordinate 6,261, forward strand.
CGGAGAAAAACTCGCCGACCTCGTCCCGGTTTTCGGGAATCGGGCGGCGACCCCGCTCGCCGAATGGCACTTCGTCCAACTCGACACCGCTTCGGCCCGCTCCGTCCTCGAAAACACCGCTTCGCCGAATCCAGATGAGCAGCGGGCTTGTTTGGAAGTCTTCCTTGCCGACGATGAAAACCCCGGTCCAGATACCCCCGCCGAAGCCTTGGCCAAAAAGTTTTTGAAGGATTTTCCAAACTCCGAAAAAGCCCACCAAGTCCGCTTGAAACTTGCCGAAATCGCTTACCGCCGCGGCGACTTCCTCACCGCCCGCTCGAATTTCGAGCAAATTGCCACCGAGTCCCAAGACCCGAACCTCTCTTCGCATGCGTGGTTTTTGGCAGGAAAATCTTCCAGCAAACTCATGGCAAAAGATGCGATCCAACAAGCCATGCTCTGCTACGAATCCGCCGCAAAAATCGGGGGAGAACTCGCGGCGCGCTCGCGCTTCGAACAGGCTCTTCTGCTCAACGCGCAAAAAGAACCAAAGGAAGCCATCGTCCTTCTCGACCGTGTCTTGGCGGACTCCAAAGACCCCGACTTGCGCGCCGCTGCCCTCATCGAAAAAGGCGATACTTATTTCGCCGCCGCAGCATCGACGCCCAACGCATACGAGCTAGCGACAAAATCTTGGCAAGAGCTATACAACTCGCCGCAAGCCGAGACTTACTGGAAAGAACAAGCGTTGACGAAAATCGGTATCGCCCACGAAAAATTCGGGGACAAAGATTTGGCTTTGCAGAGTTTCGAGCAAGTTTTGATGGACAAGAAGAGCGGGGAAACCGGCACTTTTTGGTTTGAGCGGGCAGGGTTTGAAGCCGGTCGTTTGCTGGAGGAACGCAAGGCGTGGAAGGAGGCGATCCATGTTTACCAGAACATTTCGGAAAGCGGAGGTCCCCGCGCCGACGAAGCAAAAAAACGCGCCAACCGCCTGCGGCTAGAAAATTTTCTTTGGGAGGAGTGACGGATGCAACTCCCGAAAATCCCGCGGTTTTTTTTCAAAACGATTTTCCGCCTGATTCTGTCCACCCTGTTTGTTTTTTTGCCTGCCGCGTTGTCCGCGCTCTACTTCTGGGGGCTTCCCCAACCGCTCACCGAACGCCTGACCGCAGCTCTTAGCGGGAAGGAATACCGCGTTTCGATCGGACGGTTGCGCCTCAACCCCTTGCGTGGCCCGGTCGCCGAAAATGTCTCGGTCAAAAATAAAAACGGGGAAACGCTCCTCCGCCTCGACCGCCTCGTCGTCGCCCTCAACTTGAGCGAGTTGCTCAAAAAGAAAGTCCAAGTCGAAACGCTGGAACTCGATGAAGCCAATATCGTCCTCCCTGTCGCCCCCGACACGGAAATCGCCGTCTCCAACATCCGCGCGCGCTTGCTTTTGCGCGAAGGCCTCCTGCGGATTTCTTACGCGAATTTTACTTTCGGGGGAATCCGCGTTTCGCTCACTGGTAACTTGCTCCACCCCTACGACTTCGCCGCATCCAAACTCCCAGAAAAACAGCAGCCACCGACTGCACCTCAACCGCTATCGCCCGCTCCGGCAGCTGCCCAGCCTCCACCGTGGAAACCCATTCTCGACATCTTCGAGCAAATTCGTTTTCCCGACCGCCCCGCCTCGCTCCAGCTCGATGTCTCCGGCGACCTGTCCGACTTGACCTCGCTCTCCGCCAACACGGTTTTGCTGGAATCGGGACACGCGACTTGGAAAAGCGCTTCCCTCGATTCTCTCCGCCTCGTCGCCGATTACTCCGAGGGCGTTTTGAATATCGAATCTTTGGACGCTTCGGACTCCACGGGCACTCTCCACGCCACCGGTTCCTACTCCCACCGCGACGGCAAAGGAAACCTCTTCCTCCGCTCTTCCGCCAACCCTTTCCCGTGGGTTGCCGCAGCAAAAAATCTAGACGCTTTGCGCGAAATTTCTATCACCTCTCCGCCCGAGCTAGAAGCCCAGGCAACCGTGGACCGAGCTTCTCAAGAAACGCCTGTTCTTGTCACCGGAAGCCTCTCCTTAAAAAATTTTTCCGTCAAGCAAGTCCCTATCACGGAATGGAATGCAAATTTTTCTTGGAAGCCTGGGAAATTTCTGACCCGCGGGATGAAGGTTGTTGCCCCTGCCGTCAGCGGGACTTTTGACGCGATGGTCGCAGGCCAGACCGCATATCTTAAAGGCTCAGGGGAAGCGACCCCGACGCTTTGCATGAACTGGCTCGATGCGGGGATGAAAAAAGTTTTCGGTGCCATGGAAATGCCCTCGCCCGGCAAAGCCTGGGTCTCTTTAGAAATTCCATTAAAAGAAAGCGCGAAGCTCCGCGGCAACGGGCAGCTTTGGTTAGGAAAAACCGCGTTGCGGGGCGCTTGGATCGATTCGGCTTTTGCGGATTTTCAAATCGCCGACCGCGCCGTGACTTATCGCAATATGCAAATCAAAATGGGCAAGGGCGCGGGGACGGGAACTTTCGTTTACGATTTTGGAAAAAAGGAAGTTCGCTTTTCGAACATCCACTCGACTCTGCCCCCTGCCCAATTTCTCCTTTGGATCGATGAAGACATCGCCAAGGCTGCCAGCCCGTTTCGGCTTCGCGGCTACCCACTCGTCCAAGGCGAAGGAAAAGTCGATATGCGCGAACCCGAGAAAACCCGCATCGACCTTTCCGTCTCCGCCAAAGATGGCATTGATTACGAGCTGTTGGGGCGCGACTTAAACTTCGGAAAAACCGACGCAAAAATCACGGTCCGGGGTCGCATGATGCGAGCCGACATTTCTCGCGCCGCCCTTTTTGGAGGGAGCATCAAACTGAAAACGGATGTGTCGTTGGACCGCCGGAACCCGACTTACCAGCTCGGTGTATCGCTGGACAGCGTTGACTTCGCCGCCCTCAACAAGCTTTACTTTGACTACGAGGATTCGCAGGGGTGGTTGAGCGGCGATTTTTCCTACCGCGCCCGTTTTTCAGAACAGACCAAACTCGTCGGCAACGGGCGGGTGCGGGTCGAGGACGGCAATGTTTTCGCTATTCCGATTTTGGGGCCTTTCTCATGGATCATCAACGGGATTTTGCCGGGCGCGGGATACGAAAACGCGCGGCTTGCAACCGCAGATTTTTCGGTCGCCAACCAGGCAATCCATACGGACAGTTTAGAAATCGTTGGCGACGGGTTCGGCTTGCTCGGCTCCGGCAACATTTTTTTTATGGCGGACGAGCTGGATATGGACATCCGCTTGAACGCCCGCGGGACGCCGGGAATCTTTCTTTTTCCCGTCAGCAAATTCTTTGAATACTCGTCTTCCGGCAGTCTTTCGGACCCTGTCTGGCGACCGAAAAATCTTCCCCGCGAACTCTACGGCGAAGGCATCGTCGAAACCGTCACCGCCCCCGTGCGCCAAATTTTGAACCCTGCCCCCTCGCCCCAACCTCCATCAAAAACCAAGAAAAAGCAAAACCGGTAGCGTTTTTGCGGCATCTGCAACGATTTTTTTGTTTTTTCTATCGTTTGTAACTCGTTGTTGTTGAGGTAGATAAATCTTTTTGATTTTCCGGAGTTCAAAAAAATAAAAAAAGTGCTTGCGCTGTTTGCGATTTTATAGCATTTTCGCAATTGTTCTGGGGGGAACAGTAGGCCGTCGCAACACTCGTTGCGGCGGCCTACAACTTTT
>DYNR01000328.1 GCA_020720945.1 Chthoniobacter flavus
CCTTTCGCTCCAATGCCTTACAGATCTTCTTTGCATTTATCTCACGGATTCAGGAGTATATCAATATGAGCGAGAATGGATTATCGGCAAATGAAGGAATCAAACAGAACAGCGGTTTCTTGCGGGGAACCATCGGAGAAAGTTTGGTGGACGGACAAACCTTTTTTGGTTCGGAGAGCGACCAGCAGCTACTAAAATTTCACGGTCTTTACCAGCAAGACGACCGCGATTTGCGCGCGGAGCGAAAAAAAGCCGGGCAAGAAAAAGCGTATTCTTTTTTAGTCCGGATCCGCGTGCCCGGAGGGATCGTCTCTTCTTCTCAGTGGCTGGAAATAGACCGCTTGGCAGGCAGTTACGCGAACGGGACAATCAAGCTAACGACCCGACAAACCTTTCAATTCCATGGGGTTATCAAATCGAACCTCAAACAAACCGTCGCGGAAATCAACAAGATCGGCATGGTCACCTTCGCGGTCTGCGGCGATGTGAACCGCAATGTGATGTGCGGGGCACTCCCTTCCAACGCCGCTGTGCATTCGGAAATCCAGAGGCTTGCCAGAGAAATTTCTTCCCACCTCACGCCGCAGACGAAAGCCTATCACGAGATTTGGCTCGACGGGGAAAAAATCGTGGACGGCGGCGAAGAAGAACCTGTTTACGGAAAAACTTACTTGCCTAGAAAATTCAAAATCGCCATCGCCGCCCCACCCGCCAACGATGTCGATGCCTTCGCGAATGATCTCGCTTTTCTTGCCATCATAGAAAACGGCATTGTCGCGGGTTACAATGTCGCGGTCGGCGGCGGGATGGGAATGTCGCACGGAAACGAAAAAACCTATCCTGTCCTCGCACGCGAAATCGGTTTTTGCACGGCGGAGCAAGTCGTGGACATCGCCGAAAAAGCCGTTTTAGTTCAAAGGGATTACGGGGATCGGACGGAACGAAAACACGCCCGCCTGAAATACACGATCGAGGATCGCGGGCTGGAGTGGTTTTCCTCCGAGTTGGAGCGCCGCATCGGATACCGCCTCCAACCCGCCAGAAAAATTTCATTCACCGGGAATGGCGACCGCTTCGGATGGACGCAAGACGATGCGGGCCTGTGGCACTTTTGCTTTTTTGTCCAAGGCGGAAGACTTGCGGATTCCGAAAAAACATCCTCGCGTTCCGCAATGCGAGACATCGCAAAAAAACACGGCGGCGGCTTCCGGCTCACCCCGAACGGCAACCTGATCATCGCAAATATCAGCACCGAAAAACGGGAAGAAATCGAAACCGTTTTGCGCATCCACCAGATTTCTGCCGACGGCGGCGGGAGCGCGCTCCGCCTGCATTCCATGTCCTGCGTCGCCCTTCCGACCTGCGGTCTTGCGCTCGCGGAAGCCGAACGCTACCTGCCCGACCTCATCGGAGAACTCGAACAAACCATCGCCGAAAACGGGCTGGAAAAAGAAGCCATCACCGTCCGCATGACGGGTTGCCCGAACGGTTGCGCCCGCCCGTTCCTCGCAGAAATCGGCATCGTCGGAAAAGCTCCGAACCGCTACAATGTTTATTTGGGCGGCGGATTTTCCGGACAAAGGCTCTCGAAGCTTTACCGCGAAAGCGTCCCCTCTTCGGAGCTAAAACCCTTGCTCGCGCCCCTCATCGCCCGCTATGCGAAAGAGCGCACGGAAGGGGAACGATTCGGGGATTTTTGCATCCGCAACGGGGTGATTGCCGCGACAGAACGCGGGGCAGATTTTCACAGCAACATTGCTGATGAGGCAAAAGTGAAGCGATAAGCTATTTTCGATGAACGAGTTAGAACAAAAAAATAGCGGGGCTTCCCCCGTTGAAATCTCCTCCGATTTCGGGCGGATGGATGCGGGCGAACGGATTCGCCTTCTGCGCGAAATTTTCCCTGGCCGGCTCGTCGCTTCGACCAGTTTCGGGATTCAATCCGCCCTCCTGCTCGATTTGATTTCCCGCCATGCCCCGGAAATCCCCGTGGTTTTTATTGATACGGGTTTTCTTTTTGACGAGACCTACCGCTACGCCGAAGAATTGACCGACCGCTTCGGTACCGACTTGCGGGTTTATCTGCCCGCCCTTTCGGCAGCGCGCCTCCAAGCACTCCACGGCAACCTCTGGAAGCAAGGAAAAGAAGGGGCCGACCGGTATGCTACGATCACAAAAATTGAACCGATGAACCGCGCGCTCCGCGAGATCGGAGCGGATGTTTGGGTCAGCGGTTTGCGCCGCGTCCAGTCTAAAACCCGCGCGGACCGCCCCTTTGTCGAAAAACAAAAACGCACATTGAAAGCCTATCCCATCCTCGATTGGACCGACGAGGATGCCTCCCGCTATTTCTCCGAAGCAAACCTTCCGCCGCACCCCTTGGCCGCGCGCGGTTATGTCACCATGGGCGACTGGCACAGCACACGCCCCATTCCGACCGGCGGGGCAGCAGAAGACACTCGCTTCGGCGGCACAAAATACGAATGCGGCCTGCATCTGGACTCAGGTTCCCCTGATTTTCAGATTTGAACCGAATCCGTTTTCCCGCTTGAATCACAACCTAACCCTGAATC
>DYNR01000329.1 GCA_020720945.1 Chthoniobacter flavus
ACCCACTAAAACCCAACGAGTTAAAAGTGGTATGCTCAGCTGGCTTATCATACCAACAGCATACCAGCATACCGCACAAAAAAAACCCGCATCCCCCTTGCGGGGTGCAAAGTGGTATGCTGGTATGCTGGTATGCTCCCGTGCACCAGCCCCCGCAATCCTTGTTTTTGTCCGCTTATCGACGCTTGCGCTTGGACCCCCTTTGAGCATACCAGCATACCAAAAAAGGAATAACCCACTAAAACCCAACGAGTTAAAAGTGGTATGCTCAGCTGGCTTATCATACCACCAGCATACCAGCATACCGCACAAAAAAACCCCGCATCCCCCTTGCGGGGTGCGGGGCGCGGGGTGCGTCTGCGCGCATCCTCAAACCAGTACAGGGAGATATCTCACCCCCTCTCGTCCATTGTCCGGTTTTGTCGTATCAAGCCGCACCCTCCCCACCGAAGTCCGAAACACTCTCCCACGATATCCTCGCAGCAACCGCGAAAACCTAACCTTTGCACCGCGAGTCATCTCGTAATAGTCCGGTTGCGTTGCGGGCCGAACCCACCTCCCATCCATCATATGCAAAAATAAATCGAGACCGACACACATCTCGACCAGCGCAGAAAACAGATAACCTTCCGGCTCCGTTGCTGCTCTCTCGACCATCAGTGCGAGCAAGATCGATATATCCCGCAGATCGCCATCCGCCGGCTCCTCCAGCTGCGGAGCTGCGATAGGGTCCGCGTATCCCGCCGCTTGCACGATCCCTCCGAGCACTCGACTGTATTGCTCGTATCCAACCAGCAAACTCTCCCCCATCCGATTCCCCTCCCGATACCAGTGTCGGATCAGGCCCAAGATCGCAGACAGCATATTTTGTCGCCACTCGTGATCCTCAAAAATATCATCGGGGATCACCCGCGATATCTTCCGTTCTTGCGGATCCCCCTCACCCACCCACAACTCACAAAAAAGACATCGGCCCGCAATGTCTGTCGACACTTCGGCTTGATTTGCCGTCATCCGCATAAAAATCCTCTTGTGGTGCCGGAAGCTCTCGGACTTACCCAACACCCTCCCAGTCCAAACACTAGTCGTTAAAAAAGCCTCCAGCGACGGGCTGGCAATCCTGTGTCGGATGTTGTCAAAAATCACATGACTCGACCAACTCAACACCAGCGAATCCAACACTTTACGCAACTCCTCCTCCCGCGGAGGCAACGACATAATGTTCGGAGTCCCGTTCACGGGAGCCAGCGACAACTTGGCCAACAGCGTCTTCCCCGACCGCTGCGAGTTCGCGGAATAACAAATCACCGGCGGCTGAGACCAAGCCGAAAAATACGGTTTCCTCTCCTCCATCGGGATATCCCCCGGCCTCCGCAAATGACTACAAAACTGATCCAGCATTGCGCACACTTGCACCGCCTTCGACCGCTCATCCCGGAAAGGAAACTCCTTCAGCAAATCATCGATTATCGCTCTGGCCACCTCGACAGGATAGTTGGTGTAGATTATTTTTTTCCGTTGTTTCATTCTTTTTTCCCCTTTCTCTCGTTCTCGTCCTCCCACAATGCGCTGGATACAACCAGCCACACAGTCACTATTCTCGGGTCCCCCCAACCCTGTTCTCTTGCCGCGACGACTGCCCGTCCGCAAAATCCGATGACTTGACCAAAGTCATCCGCCACCGGCGAATCCAACACTTCCCCAAGCACCGGGGATGTCCCCTCCCAAAACCTCAGCCCTCCGACGACCTCCGCGCTCATACCACGAACACTCCCGTAACATCATCATATCCATACTCTTGCACCTCCCCCACTCCTCCCCCCAAGGGATACGGCACCTCGCTCACCGACCTCACCTCAAGCAAGCACTCCAAAAAATCATACGAAGCAAGCACCCCCTGTGCTTGATCCTTGCTCATGGTATAGACCACATCCGTAAAAATCACTTCCCCCGCCACCCGCGACACCTTGACTTTCACCGGTACCACCTTCCGCTCCGCGTAAGTCCGGAAAGTATCAGCCGACACCTCCACGGCCTCCAGCGAGCAACGGTCAATCAGCGCCGCCTTCCCGTCCCTCCGGAAAACCCATCCACCCACCCGCAGATTCTCCCCGATTTCCCGCGCGAAAACCGACAGAGTCCGCCCCTCCCCCGGCAGCCTCACCTTCGCCCTCTCCTCTTTTTTCTCTTCTCCCGAGTCAGTTTCCATCCGTCCCTCCCTCCACGATTTCCCTCAGTTCCACCGCAAGCAACCGCGCCACCTCCGAGGCCTCCACCAGCCCCCCCAGCCTCCAAAGACACCGCCGCAACCGCGCCACATCCCCCGCCAGATACGCCACCGAACTCGCCGCGCGCAACTCCCCCACAATGTCCCGCCGCGCAGGCATATCCGCCAGCCCCCGAGCCCCCGACGGGTCCAGGTACAGCAACCTCTGCCACCGCCCCTTCTCCCCCCTTTTTTTCCCCGGCAATCTCGACAGCCGCACCGGGGTAAGTGCCGCAGGATCAGCACCTAACCCCACCACCTCCCCCGCAATCCTCCCCACCACCCGCACCAG
>DYNR01000330.1 GCA_020720945.1 Chthoniobacter flavus
ATTATTTGCCAATTGCAAGATGCTGTCGTTACCGTTCTTGTGGTGACTATCGGCCACAGGCGGGAAGTTTATCGCTGAAACCCGATTCCGCTTCGGGCTGGCGAAAAAACGCACGAAGCGAGCCGCCGACTTTTTTTTTCCGCCTAAAAAAATCGGCGAACCGAGGCGGTCGGGGGGGATTGGTCGGCAAGCCGTCCCCCCGCTCCCGTCCACGGTTCGCCGATTTTTTCTATACGGCTCCTATAAAAAAAAGATCGGCTCCCGCTTCGGCAGTTTTTTCGCAACGCCCTCGCCGAATCTAGTACGGTTTTGGGTGGCTAAAAAAAGAAATTAGGCTTGACGAAGCGATGGATCGCTTTACCTTGTTGGGTATGTATGCCATAGCCTTTGATCTCGAAGTCGCCAAAGTGAAACAACACTACGGAGAACCATATAATCCCGCATACGATGAAATCAAAAAGGAAATGGCGGCGGCTGGGTTTGAATGGACACAAGGGAGCGTTTACCTTGCCAAAAATGATTCAAATTTGACAACAGTCTATCGTGCGATTGACCGTTTGCGAAAAATTCAGTGGTTCCGCGATTCGGTGAGAGATATTCGGGCGTTTAAAGTCGAGGATTGGTCCGATTTTACCGCCATCGTGCGCGAAGCTTGACTTTTTGAGCCTTTTAGCCACCCTTTCCGATCCTAGATTTTGGAAGAACTCTCGGAAAAAACTGCCGAAGCGGGAGCCGATCTTTTTTTTATAGGAGCCGTATAGAAAAAATAGGCTTCCTGTGGACGGTGGGGGGGGACGGCTTGCCGACCAATCCCCCCCCACCGCCAAGGGAAGACGATTTTTTTAGGCGGGAAAAAAAAGTCGGCGGCTCGCTTCGTGCGTTTTTTACGTAGTTCTGACCAAAATCGGGTTCGTTTTTTGTTTTTTTGTTGTCCGAAAAAGCTCCGCAGGAAACAAAATCTCGGGGCGAGTGGAGCGAGGAACGAGCGCAACGGGGTCGGCTTGCCGACTCGCCTACTGCCGCCGGAGGCGGGACTTATATCCGTTTGGTTTTTCCGTTTGGTACGCGTGTACGCATGTGCGTACACGCACAAATATAAATTATATATCTAACTAAGATCGCACGCGCGCGAACTATGGCACGATAGACCAGTAGCTTTTTGCCGCTTCTGGCGTCACAACTTCGTAATAATGAGTCAGAAAAGTAGAACGATCATGATGCCCCATGAATGTCATAGTGTCGGGCATATTGCGCCCTTGCGCATAGTGGTAGCTCCCGTAACTGTGCCGCAGGCAATCTTGCGGCCATGGCTGTAATCCTGCATTCTTTGCAACCACAGCGAATTTTCGCCGCCAGTTTTTCGGGGCTACTTGACCGTCTTTTGGGAGCGGATACGCATCCAACCAAGTGCGCAACGAAGACTCAACGGGAACCAGCCGACGCACACCTTTTTTTGTTTTTTCGCCGGCTAGATCGATGTGTTTTTCGCCGATTTCGGACCAATCCAACCGCAACGCCTCTTGCGGCCGTAGCCCCGCAAATAATCCCAATACCAAAAGCGGCACAGATTCCCATGCCACAACGGATACAGGGTGATTTGCGCGATCCGTCCCCTCACAACCTTCTTTTGCGGCGCGAAGCAAATCCGTAACCTGTTTCGGTGTCAGGATCGTCACGCGATGCTTGATTTTGTTCCGTCGTATGACGATCCCGCGCATAGGATTGCTGTCGATATACCCCGCTTCTTTCGCGTATCGGAACAAGGTGCTCATTTCGTCGCGCATATGCAATCGCGTGCTTTGCGACACATCTCGGCTCTCGACATATTCCCGCGCATCGTCTTGCGTGACCGCAGAAAGCGTTTTGATCTTGGCTGGGCGTGTAGATAGCAGCCATGCGCGAAAATGTCGCCAGCGGGCGTTTAGGCTCACTATTGATGCTTGCCGCAGGCCTTCGTCCTTCACTTTTTTCTGGGCCAGCAGCATTGCATCGTCATAAGAGATGCTTTTTTTTCGCGCAGCCGTGCGATGATAGTGGCTTACGATTGCGGTGAGCGTGGTGCCCATTTCTTCGGCTGCCGCAAAAGCGGCTTTCGCTTCGGCTATTTCGGCGACCGTCAGGGTATGGGCGGTTTTTCCGAGTTCTTCATGTTTATTTTTTTCTTTCTCCCACGCATCCACGGCTTCCGTGGCGGTAGGGAATGTGTAGCGCTTTGCGTTGCCGCCCGTCCATGAGCTGCCGAGCCGCAAAACCCAGTATATTCGATTTCCAGAAAAATCTTTTCGGATGCTGACTCCGTGTGGCAGTTTTTTGATTTTCACTCCTTTATTTTTACCGCAATTTTACCGCAAGTCAAGCTTTCTATCGCAAGAAATGAGTCTTCTAATCCGATGGTCGCTGGTTCGATTCCAGCCGGGTGCGCCACTTAAAACACGACAGAGAGCGACAGGAAACGACAGGGAACCAAGGAGTTACGCTTTCTCTCCCCAAAAAAATCACCGTTCGACAGGCAACGACAAAAACAGACAAAAAACAACAGTTTGG
>DYNR01000331.1 GCA_020720945.1 Chthoniobacter flavus
TTAGTATGAATAAACGCCATTAGGAGTAATAATAGTTTTAACAAAAAAACTTTCCGATTGGGGCGGGAGTGGACTAGCAAGAAGTGTGCCTGATTTATGGAAAAATCAACCGGGTGAGAAATCGTTGTTTTCAAAGGCCGAAAAAATAGCTTGTTAAAACGGTGGATGCGTTTATCAAGTGGAGAAATCTCGGTCGGTTCGGGCATCGGACTCGATGCGGAGAAAACAAAAAATAAATCCATGAAAAACCCCTCTTTCTCACCTCTTTCGTTTTTTGCTTGGCTGCTAGTGTGCGCCATCGGTGCTTACTGTCTCGGAGTCGTCGGATTCACCAGAGGCGAGCCCGTCAACGCGCTTTGGATCGTTATCGCTTCGGTTTGCGTGTTTTTGATCGCTTTCCGTTTTCATTCCGCGTGGCTGATGGCGAAGGTTTTGACTTTAGATGGGGGGCGGGCGACTGCGGCGGTGGTGACGAATGACGGGAAGGACTTTGTGCCGACCAACCGGTGGGTGGTTTTCGGGCATCATTTTGCGGCGATTGCCGGGCCGGGGCCTCTTGTCGGGCCCGTGCTGGCATCGCAGTTCGGGTATTTGCCCGGCACGCTTTGGATTCTGGTGGGAGCGACTCTTGGCGGTGCGGTGCACGATTGCATTGTGATGTTTTGTTCGACGCGGCGCGGGGGGCGTTCGCTGGGTCACATGATGCGGGAAGAGGTCGGTGTTTTTGCCGGTTACACGACGCTGGTTAGCGTGCTTGCGATTTTGGTTATCGTGTTGGCTGTGTTGTCGTTAGTCGTGGTGAAGGCCCTGGCGGAAAGCCCGTGGGGGCTGTCCACGATTTTGGCATCGATGCCCATTGCCATGGTGATGGGGGTCGGAATCAAACACGGCAAGATGCACATCGGGATCATCAGTGCTTTCGGTGTCGCCGCCTTGCTGTTTTCCGTTTACGCCGGGCAGTGGTTGGCGGGATCGCAATACGAGCATATGCTGACGCTTGACGGCAAAACGCTGGCCATCGGAATCATGGTGTATGGTCTTTTGGCATCGGTGCTTCCGGTGTGGCTTCTGCTTGCCCCGAGGGATTATTTGAGCACCTTTATGAAGATCGGTGCCGTTGCTTTTTTAGGGGTGGCAATCGTGATTATTGCCCCCGATTTGCAGATGCCTGCACTGACAAAATTCATTGATGGGACGGGGCCTGTTTTCGCTGGTCCCGTTTTCCCGTTTTGCTTTATCACGATTGCGTGCGGGGCGGTTTCTGGGTTTCACGCGCTGATTTCTTCTGGGACGACCTCCAAGCTTTTGGCCAACGAAAAAGATATACGGATCGTCGGGTATGGGGCGATGATCACCGAGATGCTGGTTGGAATCATGGCTCTCATCGCCGCTTGCGCGATGCCTCCGGGAGAATATTTTGCGATTAACATGAGCGGGGACCCCGCTGCGGTGGTGCAAAAAGTTACCGACTTGGGGTTCCCTGTCACCGAAAAACAGATGCAAGAACTCGCGGACAATGTCGGGGAAAAAACGATGATCGGGAGAACGGGAGGTGCGCCGACCTTTGCGGTCGGGATGGCGGTGATGTTTTCGGGGGTCCTCGGGAGCAAAGCGGCACTGTCGCTCTGGTATCACTTTGCGATCATGTTTGAGGCGATGTTTATTTTGACGACCATCGATGCGGGGACGCGGGTGGGGCGTTTTTTGGTGCAAGATTTGTTGGGGTGTTTGTGGAAGCCCTTGGGGCGGACGGACTTTGCGTTGGGCGGTTGGCTCGCCAGCATTTTGTTTGTCGCATCGTGGGGCTATTTCCTTTATATGGGGGTGATTGACCCGCATGGCGGAATCAACTCGCTGTGGCCCCTGTTTGGGGTGGCAAACCAGCTTTTGGCGGTGATTGCGTTGTCGTTGGGAACCACGGTTTTGATCAAGATGAAAAAGGTCAAATACCTGTGGGTTTCGGTTGGACCGTTGGCATGGTTGCTGGTGGTAACTTTTACGGCCGGGTGGATGAAAATTTTCAGCACCGATCCGCGCCTCGGGTTTTTGGCGGCAGTCCAGAGCAGTCAAACAAAACTGGCGACGCTGGTTGATCCGGTCCAAATTCATATTGCCCAGCAACAAATTCACAACAACACGGTCAATGCGGTGGTAATGGGGATTTTCTTAGTCCTCGTCGTGTTGATTGTTTTGTCGTGTTCGGTGATGTGGTGGAAGTTGTTGGTGGCAAAGACGGCAAAGATGGAAGTCCACGAAGATCCTTATGTGCCAGTCGCTTCCGTCGATTTCAAAGTCGGACACGGACATTGATCGGCAAGGGCTTGCCGCGGGGTGTCTGCACCGGCTTTTCAGAAGAACAGCTTTTAATGCGCTAAAGGGAATTTCCAACTCCCTCTGCGGCATCCTGCAAATCTCTCGCTTTTTAGGTCAGGGTTTGACCGCAAAAAAAAGTTCCGCTTCTCTGGGTGTCACACGCCCCCCCCCAACAACAAGTCAACCCTTCCCTCGCATCGCCAGCACTTTGCTCTTTTCTTTCTTCCG
>DYNR01000332.1 GCA_020720945.1 Chthoniobacter flavus
CAGAAATTTACAAAAGCCAGATTCACTGCACTCAAGCTGTCCAAGAAAAACAAGGCAAGTTCCTCGCCGAAGCCATCAAAAAAATCTTGGCGCAACCCTGAAACGCCGGAACTACCGCCAAAGCATCCATCTCCCACAGCGAATAAAACCGCAACCAATTCTCCAGCAATCAAGAAGTCAGGATTCAGTATTCAGGAGTCAGAATCCCGCCGTCCCATTTTCTCACACGCAGATTGCACAAATTTCCGCAGAGAAAAGAAGTGAACACTTTCGGCTTCCCGCCATTCGTAATTCCTAATTCCTAATTCGTCATTCGCCATTCCTTCCCTCCCCTCCGTGCCTCTGCGTCTCTGTGGTTCATCCCCCTATTCTGCAATCTGCCTTCTGCAATCTGCAATTCTTCCCTCCCCCTTTCCTTTTTTGAAAAAACAAAAACTTCTGCTTGACCAACGCAAAAAAAAAGAACAGGATCGCAACTCTCGATTTTCGGGAAATGACAGGGTGTTCTTTTCGCCTTGCCTGACGGTTCGGGGTCTTAGCTCAGTTGGTAGAGCGCCTCAATGGCATTGAGGAGGTCAGGGGTTCGAATCCCCTAGGCTCCACCACCGGTTTTTCCGGCAACTCCGCCACACACCGGACATTCCGGATCTCGCCGAACGGAAAGCTCCCGAAATCTCCCCGCACGAAGATCCATCGCCAACAACCTCCCCGCCAACGGTTCTCCTACTCCCGTCAACACCTTGACGACTTCCACCGCTGCTACAGACGCCGCCACGCTAGAAATCGCCCCCAAAACCGGAAACTTCCGCGTCCACCACTCGGGCTTCTCCGGAACCAAACATTGCAAACACGGCGTTTCCCCTGGAAAGATCGTCGTGACCTGCGCCTCCATCTCATACATGGAACTTTCAACCATCGGCTTACCCTGCCGCACCGCTTCCCGGTTCATCAAAAACCGCTCTTCAAAAAGCGGTGCCGCATCGACCACGATGTCAGCCATCCCGACCAACCGCCCCACATTTTCTTCGTTGATGTTTGAGCCTTCTCCGTGGATTTCGACATTCGGGTTCAACTCTCGCAACCGGCGAACCGCCGATTCGATCCTAGGCTTCCCCACCCAGTCTGTCGTCATCAAAAGTTGCCGGTTCAAATCGCTTGGCTTCAGTATCCCACCATGCGCCAAAACCAATCGCCCCACTCCCGCCGCCGCCAGCAAATACGCCACCGTCCCGCCAATCCCTCCCACCCTAGAAACCAGCACGCTGCTCCCCTTCAATTTTTTTTGCCCTTCTTCCCCAATACCGCGCACGAGCATCTGCCACTCGTAACGCCCCTCTTCCTCCGCTCCTAACCCGCCCATCTCGCACTTGCTCAAACCCATACCGGCTCCCTAAACATTTTTCAAATCATGGGCAAGGTGAAACTATGCAGGAAATTTAACGATAGAACACTCTGTCCATCAATCGCTTTCATTTTTTATCTGCGATCATCTGCGCCCATCTGCGGTTCATTTTTTCGCTATGTTTTGTGACTAAAGCCCGTCCGCCTGCCGCTTGGCAACAATCAAGCCCAAGGCAAACAGCACCACCAACCCGACCCCAACTCCAACCCCGACCCAAACCGTTTTGCTCCCGTCTGCCATTCCTGCACTTTCGGCAGGCTTTGCCCCCTCCTTTTTCGCCGCCGTTTTATCCCTGTCATCCCATGCTTGAGAAGAACCCCACGCCCCGCTCCTGCCCACTTCTTCCAACGCCCGATCCCAATCAAAATGAATCAACAGATCCCAGCCAGGATTGAGATCTTTCACCTGGCAAGAACATGCATCCAACAAAAACATACACAAGGAATCGATATTGTTGTTCGTGACATCTTCCGGCAACATCGCCGCCAACACCCGCCCTTGCCCAAAAACCGGATACACATACGGCCCTCCCCTCCCCGCTTCGACTTCTTTCCTCGCTTCATTCGTGAAGCCTCCACGCAAAATCGTCAGCAAAGCCTTTTCCCTCGGATCGTCCCAACGCAACGGCAAAATCGAAAAATCAATCTTCAAAGGCGGCCCAACCCCCAGCACGCTCTCGGGATCGTTCGGATACTGCACGGGCAATTGCGCCGTGGCTTCAATATGCCGCAACCTCTCGTCCAATGCCATCAACACTTTTTCGTCCTTCGCCGGATCCCCGCCAATTTCCACGACAAATACCGCCGCTTCCCCATTGACGATCCGGCGCGCAATTTCTGTCCTCGCCAAAGAATCGCACATCGCCGGCAACTGGTCTAAAGAAAACGGGAACGGCCACCTCCCCCCTCCCTGTGTTTCGGGAAAACGGAGCGACACCTCCGCCGTCTCCTGCCCAGAAATCACAAGATTCAAAAACCCATGCTTCGCAGCCACTTGCAAACCCTCGGGAACTTCCTTCATCCGTTCCTTCGGCAGCGTCAACAGATAGGGATCGGGCTGCCAACGGTCTAACGCATACCGGAACACGGGAATCGTGCAGCCTTCGACTCCAGCCAGAAATACCGAAAAAAACGCAAAA
>DYNR01000333.1 GCA_020720945.1 Chthoniobacter flavus
TGTTTTCTAATGGCCTGTGATTTTAGCGTTTTGTTTTGAGGAGGGAGAGGGCGGTTTGCGTGGCGGAGGTGATTTCGTGGGGGGTGTCGCCGCCGAGGTCTGCGTCGATGGCTTCGAGGCGGCGAATCAAGTCCACGATGTCGCTGCGTTTGTAGGTTCCACCCGCTTCGTTGCAGAAATGGGAACGGCATCCGAAGGGGCGGTGGGCGTAGAGGGTGCAGAGCCCTTTTCTTTGGTCGAGAAAGGGGCAGTCGCCGTCTTGGGACGGAGGGATTTGCGAACGGCCGGCTTCCCTGAGACCTCGCGCAAGGACGATGGCTTCGCCGAGGGTGAGCATCGGTTTTTTTCCTGTCAGGCGGAAGCGGCAGCACCTGTTGCGCAGGATGCAATCGCGGGAAATGCCGAGTTTTTCTAAATCCGAATAAACGGAAAAGACTTTTTCGGTGGCTTGGCGGAGATTTTCGGGTGAGGTCGGGTTCACGGAAAGGCGGGGTGAAGAATGGGAGGGGGTCAATTCCAGCGAACCAGTTCGACGCGGCGGTTTTTGGCGCGTCCGTCTTCGGAGGAATTGGGGGCGGCGGGGCAGGCGAAGCTGCATCCGAAGGGGAAGAGGCGGTTTTTGTCGATGCCGTATTTGCTGGTGAGTGCGGTGACGACGGAGCGGGCGCGACGGGCGGAGAGGTCGCGGTTGAATTCGAAGTCGCCGACATTGTCGGTGTGCCCGACGACGACGATTTTCCATTCGGGTTCGTTTTTCAAAAGGGCGGCGATTTGTTCGAGGGTGGCATCGGATTCCGGTTTGAGGGAATCTTTGTTGAAGTCGAAGTAGATGCCGTAGAGGGCGACGCGTCCGGTCGAAGAGATTTGGGTTTCCATTTCGGGGGCTTTGACGAGCACCATGCGGTCGTCGCGGCTTTTTTCTTCCAAGACATCGAGGCGGGCGAGGACGGTGTTTGTTTCGATTCCCATTTCGGGGGCACGCCAGCCTCCGGTGACAGCACCGCAAAAAAGGGTGACG
This sequence comes from Chthoniobacter flavus, assembly GCA_020720945.1. Taxonomy (GTDB): domain Bacteria; phylum Verrucomicrobiota; class Verrucomicrobiia; order Chthoniobacterales; family DYNR01; genus DYNR01. The sequence goes on from DYNR01000333.1 coordinate 1,019, forward strand.
AAAAGCGTGCCGGTGGCGGTAGATTTTTTCATTGCCAGGTAGCGGTAGTCGTCGCAGCCAGGGAGCGTGTATTGCTGGATGGAATAATCTTTTTCGGTTTGATAGACCTGCGCGAGGAAGCGACCGAAGCCGTTGTCGAGCGAATTTGAGGGGCCGGTGGGGGAGCCTCCGCTCGAGCCTTCCAAGAGGGTTTCGAAGCCTTGCTGTTCCAGTTCCGACTGGTAGGCGCGGATGCATTCGAGGGTTGTTGCGTCTTTTGGCAACCGGTAGAACGAAGTCGTCAGGGCACCTTCGGGGCGGAGGGAACGGAAGGGGGAGAAGGCTTGCGTGGCGTAATCGAAGACGACCCGTTCTTGGGGGATGGTGAGTTGGGCGAATTTTTTTGAAGATTGGCGGAGGATGACCGAACCGTCGATGCGTTTGGTTTTTGGGTGGTCTTTGGAGCCGGGGGCATCGGCGCGGAATTTCGGGTCGATTTGGGCGTGGGAGGCGGTGAGGAGAGCCGTTGCGAGGAAGAGAGGAAAGAGGAGTTTTTTCATTTTGAGAAAGGGCGGTTGATTTTTCCGAAGGGGATGTGGACGCAAGGGATTTCGTCTGCGATGGATTCGAGGTGTGTTTTTTGGTCGTCGAGGAAAAGGTGGGGTTTGAAAACGCGGAGGATGCGGGATTTTTCGATGCCGCCCATGAAAAAAGTTTCGGTTGCGGAGAGTCCCCATTTGTCTAAGGTGCGGACGCAGCGGGCGTGGGCGGGAGCACTTCTGGCGGTCACGACGGCGATGCGCAGGAGGGGGCGGTAGGAAGGGACGAGCTTGCTTTTTTCGTTTTCAAACTGCTGGAGGTGAGAGAGTTTGCTGGCGAGTTTGTGGAGGGGGCCGGTTGCCAGGGGCAAGTCCGCTTTGTTTTCTTCCGAGAGGTGGTAGGAGTCTAGGCCGTTTTGTTGGAAGAACTGTTCGGACTCATCGCCCGCGAGGACGCCGTCGAAGTCGAACGCCACGCGGAGTTCGTTCGAATCGGGTTCGTCGGGGGCGCGGGTTGGGAGGACGAGGCCGGCGGGCATACCCGCGTCTAACGCCCCGCGCACATCGGCTTCGTTTGCGCTCAAAAAGAGGGAGGCGTTGAAGGCTTCCACATAGGGGTAAGGGTCTTTTCCGCACAGGAAAGCGCCGCGAGAAATGTCCAACCCGTAGTGTTTGCAAGAGGCGAAGAAACGGAGTCCGGACTCCGGGTCGTTGCGGGAAAGGACGATTACTTCCACGGGTTTTTCGTCCGGGAGGGCTTGGTTCAAGTTTAGGAGACGGCGGATGAAAGGGAACGCAACGCCTTTAGCGAAAGGGGTTTCCGTGTGTTCCCTCTGGTAAATTCTGTATCGGGCTTCGCCTTCTTTTTGAAAAATCGAGTCCGCTTCCGTGAGGTCAAAAACCGCGCTGCTCGCTATGGCGACGACCAATTTTTTTTCGATTGGGTAGGGCATGGGACAGTTTTTTAGCGGAAGTTGAAGAGGGGAGGGAAGAGGAAAGC
>DYNR01000334.1 GCA_020720945.1 Chthoniobacter flavus
CCAAGTGGCTTCAAAAACCTCCCGCGCCAACCCCCTGACGGCTAAATCGAAAAAAACACCCGCAAAAAGGCTTGCGTCCGGGTTCATTCCATGACTATCTTTTGCCCGCAGAAAATCTTGCATAGCCATCACAACACGAAATTAAAAGAAACAGATAAATTCATCTCCTTCATTATGAAACACTTGACTATCGGAAAACAAATCGCCCTCGGCTTCGCTGTAGTTCTTTTCCTCTTGGCAGCCTTGGCGATCTCCTCATTCCTGGGCATCAGCGGCGCATCGGGCCATGTCGAAATCGTGAGCAAATTCGTTGCACCGTGCCAGGTGAAAGTGTCGCATTTGCTCGAAGCGACCGATGAGTTTCGTCTGAATGCCCGCGTCTATGGAATCACGGGCAACAAAGCCAATTTAGACAAAACGGTTGCGACGGAAGCCCAGGTTAAGACGCTTTTGGCAGAAACGGAAACCGCCGTTTCCGCAAATCCGGTTCTCGCCCCCTGCGCCCCCAAGCTCGATGCCGTAAAAAAAGCCTTTGTGACTTACGGCCCGATTCTCCAGCAAACCTCCGAAGCCCATACCGCGATTGCCGCCAGCACCACGATGATCGATAAAGCGGGGGCCGAAACCCTTGCCTCATTGAATGAAATGATCAACGGCATGATCGCCCAGTCCCGCAAAGACCAAGAAAGCGCAAATTACGAGGAAACCACCAAACGCTTCGCCCGCATGGAAGGCATCCTCATTGCCACCGAAAAATTCACAGCCTTCCTTCTTGCCATAGAACGCTCGAAAACCTCCAAGGACTCCGCTTCGGTCCGTTCGGCGCTGGACACGATTTCTTCGCTCCCGAAAGACATGGAAGCCGTCCGGCCCACCCAAGTCAACCAAGTAAACGGCAACCGTCTCCTCAAAGTCGAAACCTCCCTCAAAACCGCGATTTCTTGCGTCCAAAAATATGCAACCGACCTCGCTTCCCTTTTGCAGGTCAACGAGAAACGGGCAAAAGCAGGGGAAGACATCGTCAGAGAACTCGACGCATTGATCGAAAAAACCGAGGAGATTGTCACCGAACAAAACACGGAAGTCGTCGCAGGCCTCCAGTCGGTCATTGGATTCCAGACTTTCGGTAGCCTCTTCGCCATCGTCTTCGGCATCGCTGCGGCAGTTTTCATTACTTCCCGCATCGGCAGACTGCTTTCCCAAACCGTAAACTCTCTTTCGGAAGGCGCGGAGCAAGTCGCTTCCGCCAGTTCGGAAATTTCTGAGGCCAGTAACTCCTTGGCGGAAGGTGCTAGCGAACAGGCCGCCTCCCTCGAAGAAACCAGCGCTTCCCTGGAAGAAATCTCCAGCATGACCAAACGCAATGCGGAAAACGCGGTCAGCGCCAAGGACTTAGCGAACGAAACCCGCGCGGCAGCCGAAGAGGGTTCCACGAATGTCGAAAACCTGAACCGCGCGATGGCAGACATCCAGACCGCCAGCGACAACATCGCAAAAATCATCAAAACCATTGATGAGATTGCGTTCCAGACGAACATTCTCGCGCTCAATGCAGCCGTGGAAGCGGCCCGTGCAGGCGAGGCGGGTGCGGGGTTTGCGGTTGTCGCCGACGAGGTGCGCAACCTCGCCCAGCGCAGTGCGCAAGCCGCCAAAGAAACCGCCGAAAAAATCGAAGACAGCATCCGCAAAAGCTCCAGCGGTGTCGCCATCAGCGAAAAAGTCACAAACAGCCTCCACCAAATCGTAGGGAAAGCCAGGCAGGTGGACGAACTGGTTGCGGAAATCGCCACCGCCTCCCGCGAGCAAAGCCAAGGGCTTGACCAAGTCAACACGGCCGTCACCCAAATGGACAAAGTCACGCAAAACAACGCCGCATCCGCCGAAGAAACGGCCAGTGCTTCCGAGGAACTCAACGCGCAAGCCGCAACGCTCCGCGACATTGTCAGCGAACTGCAAATCCTGGTTCGGGGTGCCGGGATACGCAAACCGCAAAGTGCGCCGACCTATGCGAGAGAAACCGTTTCACCTCGGTCTTACGCCCCGCAAAGCCATCCGGCATCGCCCGCTTCTCGCTCTTCCCAGCCTTCCCGTTCTGCCTTGGGGGGAGGTCGCCCCGCATTAGCATCGTCCCAAAAGAAAAATCCGAACGATGAAATCCCCTTGGACGAAGGCTTTCGTGATTTTTGATTTCCGTCCTCTTTGCTAGGTCGGCATACAGCGAAAATGGCGGCACTGCGATGGTGCCGCCATTTTCTTGTCCACTAAAAATTGTGGCATGGTATATCCAGTTGACGCAAGCCGAAGCGGCCTTCCAGACGGTAAAAAGCGACATAGGGCTACGGCCGATTTACCACCAAAAAACCGGTAGGGTTCAAGCGCATTTGCTGGTTTGTTTTTTGAGTTTGGCGTTGCGGCGTTCGCTGGAGATGTGGATGAAACCTGAATCCGTGAGATAAACGCAAAGAAGAGTTAAACGGGGAAACTCACATAAAAGAACCGCCTTCGCTGCTACAAGCGACATCGAGACAACGA
>DYNR01000335.1 GCA_020720945.1 Chthoniobacter flavus
TCGGCGACAGGCGGGGGGTTTACCGCGTTGGAAGCTTATTACTGGTTGCTCGGGGAACACTGGGAATGGGCATCGTTTGATGGGCCTGGCGGCTTTCCCGCAGTGGTGGCAGGGGTGTGCGGGGCGGTCGGTCAAAAGGCGTGGGCTTTGCGTGTGCTGGGGCCGGTTTGGGCATTGTGCGCGACGGTTGGGATTTGGTGGTTCGGGCGGCGTTTGGTGGGAAAGGGTGCTGCGTTTTGGGCGTGCGTGGCGTGGAACATTTTGCCGGCGGTGAACAGGGAAGCATTGTCTTTCGGGCCGGAACTTTTAGCCGCTGCGCTGTGGGTTTGGTTTTTGGGAATGTCGTGGGTTGCGTCCACCGCAAAAAACGATCGTGCTGTGTGGTGGTTTTTGGCGGGGGTGGTTTGTTCGGCGGGAAGTTTGGTTTCTTACTGGATGCTCCTGGCTCCTGCGGGGGTGCTTTTGTTTTGGTTTTTTGGGCTTTCGTTTTGGCGGGAAGGGAAGATTGGAGCGGTTTTGTGCGGGGGCAAAACTGGGGGGGGCGGACGAGGGGACGACTCTGTGGCAGACGCGGAAAAACCCGTTGATTTGCAACCTGTTTTGAGCTGGGGAGCCGCGTTTGTTTTTTTGTTGCCCGCGGCGGCGATGGCGGGGCCCTGGCAATGGAACCAGGCGACTGGGTGGATCGCGTTTGCCGGGCAGACATGGGAAAGTTTGACGGCGTTTGGCGGGGGGCGTTCGTGGATGGAATGCCGGGAGGTTCTCGTCGGGCTAGGCGGCCCGCTTGCGGTTTTTTTAATTTTCGGTTTGGCGGTCGCAGGGAAGAAGTGTGTCGTGCAACCTCGGGAGCGGTGGATTGCGGCTTTCTCGCTGCCGTTGGTTTTTTGGGTTGTTGCGGGAGTTTGGCGTGGGGAAGTTTCGGTTTTGGCACTGGTGTTGGTGGGGGTGTTGCCAGCGCTTCGGGTGGCGGAAATTTTGCTTTCGGTCCCGCGTTGCGAACGCGCTTTTTTTCCCCGCCTCGCTGGTGCTTGCGCATTGATTGCGGCGGGGATTTCATTTTTTTCTTTGGCGGATCGTTCGGAGGAAAAAGCGGAACCGGATTGGGCGCAGGTGGGAGAAAGGATTGAACGGGTCGCGAGGATCTATCGCCCCGCCGATCGAGCGGAGCTTTTTTTGGTAGCAGGGAACCGCGATTCGGCGGCGGGGTTGGGATTTTTTCTTTCCGCAAAAAAAGGGAAGGAAGAGAAAGGGAATTTTCCGCCGATCTTTCTGCTGGAGTCGCAAGATACCAGAAACCAGTTTGGGTTATGGCCCCGTTACGACGAGTTTTTAGATTCGGCGGATGTCGTTCCCGACGAGCTATTTCGGGAACAAAAAGGGCATAATCCGTTCATGGGTCGTGATGCCATTTACATCGGTGAGGAAACTCCGGACGCATTGCCCCGTTCAATTTTTGATGGCTTCGGCAAGGTTGTCCCGCTAGAAGTTATTGCGGACGGCGCAGGAACCCGGTTTTATTTGTATTACTGCGAGGACTACCAGACTGCGCCGCTTTGAGTTTTTGCCCCGTTTTTAAGAATGAAAAAGATCGTCATCGCGCATCCCGTCGGACAACTGGGGAACAGGCTGTTTGTGAGCGCGCATTTTTTGGCGTTTTCTGCGGCATCGAAAGGGGTTTTGTTCAACCCGGCACTCGGGGAATACGCGGACTTTTTTGAGGGTTCTTGCGGGGATTTTTGGTGTGCGTATCCCAAAGCCGAAAAAAAAGATGCCTTGGTTTTTCCGAGGTTTTTGAGAAGATTTTTTGTGCGCTCGATCGACGCTTTTGCCGGGTTGTTGGGCGGTATCGAAAAACGCTTCGGCTTGAAGCCGAGGGTGTTGGACATAATAAAAATCAACGACCAGACAGATAAGGCCTACAATTTGGAAAGCCGGGAATTTTCTAAATTGTTGCGGGGGGAAGGGACGCTGTGGGTCAGGGGGTGGAAGTTTCGTTTCGGTTCCCGCTTGGCAGAAATGCACGGGGAGGTCGCCCGTTATTTTCGTCCAGTTCGCGAGGTGATGGAAAGGGTGGAGTCCAGGGTTGCAGAAGCGAGAAAGGGGGTGGATCTGTTGCTTGGCGTGCATATCCGGCAAGGGGATTACAAAGACTGGCAGGGCGGGAAATACTATTACGAAACTTCGAGGTATCACCGGTGGATGCAACAGGCGCAAATGCTTTGGCCCGAGCAGAAAGTCGGTTTTTTGGTTTGCTCGAATTCGCCGTTGTCGGCATCGGATTTTCCGGGGTGCGCCGTGGCGTTCGGTCCGGGAGATCCCGTGGCAGATTTGTATTGCCTGGCGGCGTGTGACCGTTTGATCGGGCCGCCGAGCACTTTTTCCTTGTGGGCATCTTTTTATGGTCGCGCCCCTTTGCACATGCTGGAACGAGCCGAGCAAGATCTTCATCCTGAAACATTTACATTGCACGATCGGGTGTGACATCCCGTTTTTTCGGCGTGCTCAATCACTTTCAAAATTCAACCTGAATC
>DYNR01000336.1:0-1369 GCA_020720945.1 Chthoniobacter flavus
AACCACGAAGGGCACGGAGAACACGAAGGGAGGGCTTCGCCTGTGGATGGTTGGCGGTTTGGGTTGGCGGGATTCTGACTCCTGACTTCCGAATACTGACTCCTGTTCCCTATCCGCCTCCGAGACGCTTTTTACTTGTGCAAGTCTTCGGCGGTCACGCTTTGCTGGGGGCGGGATGCGAGCACGCGGGCTTGCGAAATAACCGAATCCCCGTCTTCGTAAAAACGGTATCCGTGGCAGTTCGGGCAACTGTTGACCCGTTCTGCGACGATCGAATCGCACCCCGCACAAACCTTATATTGAAACGGCATCGCCATGATTTTCAAAGCCTTGCGCGTTCTTTCGTCGAAAAAAAACTGTTTCATCGCCACCCTTTTTTTCCGCGTCAGCTCCAGTCCAGCATCCTGCGGATCGGCACTTCTGCCCGCGCGCGCAACCCCTCGTCCATCCGTATCTCGGGGGAGAGGTCCCGCAAGCAATCGCGGAGTTTTTGGAGCGTGTTTTTTTTCATGTAGCGGCAGTCGTTGCAGGAGCAAGTCTCCGTCGGTCCCGCGATGAAAGTTTTTCCCGGAACTTCTTTCCGCAAGCGGTGGAGCATCCCGGATTCCGTCACGACGATAAACTCTTTCTCCGGGCTTTCCCTGCAATAATCCACCATCCGTTCGGTCGAGCAAACTTCATCTGCGAGCAAGCGGACGGCCTGCGTGCATTCGGGGTGGGCGACCACTTTCGCCGACGGGTGTGCGGCTTGTATTTTCTCGATGCTCTGGCGGGTGAACTCGATGTGGACATAGCAGCTCCCTTCCCAAAGATCCATCATGCGCCCCGTTTTTTCCATCACCCACGCGCCCAAGTTTTGGTCGGGAACAAACAAAATATTGCGCCCTTCCGGGATGCGTGCAACGATTTTCAGCGCGTTCCCACTCGTGCAAATCACATCGCTCAAAGCTTTTACGCCAGCACTGCAGTTGATGTAAGCGACGACGAAATAATCCTTTTCCCGGTGCGCTTCCAAAAATTTTGCGAGGTCTTCGGCGGGGCAAGAATCCGAAAGCGAGCAGCCCGCTTCCAGGTCGGGGAGTACGACCGTTTTGCTCGGGTTGACGATTTTTGCCGTTTCCCCCATGAAGTGGACACCGCAAAACACAATGACATCGGCATCCGTTTCGGCTGCTTTCCTGCTCAGTCCGAGCGAATCTCCCACAAAGTCTGCGATTTCTTGAATGTCTTCCGTCTGGTAATTGTGCGCCAAAATTACCGCGTTCCGCTCCTGTTTTAGACGGCGGATTTCTTCGATTAGATCATACCCGTTTCCTTGCATAGCTCCGCCATTCTCTACGGGTTTCAAAAAAATCGCAAGCCGGATGGA
>DYNR01000336.1:1469-2530 GCA_020720945.1 Chthoniobacter flavus
TGCCTTATTTTTTCTTCGTCTTTTGTTGCACTGTCGCCACGGGCTTCGGTGCGGGGGGAGCGGGCTCTACCTCTTCGTTCATCGCGAGGAGTTCCGAGACCGTAACAAATCGCAACCCCTTTGCTTGGAGGTTGTTAAATGCTTCGTCCATGGCTGCTACGGTCGATGCGTGGATGTCGTGGGCGAGGATGATGTCCCCGGCTTTCGCCTTGGAAATTTCCGAGCTGACCCGCCCCGCATTCCTGTATTTCCAGTCGAGGGGATCGACGCTCCACATGATGACCGAAAGGTTGTAGTCGTCCGCCAACCGTTTGTTCACCGAAGCGTTGGTCGCACCGTATGGCGGGCGCATTGTTTTCGGCGCAACCCCCGCGGCGGAAAAAATCGCGGCGTTGGTTTTTTCGATTTCCGTTTGGACTCGGGAAGCGGAAGACTTGCTCAAGGCGGGGTGCGTGTAAGTGTGGTTCCCGATTTCGTGCCCCTCTGCAACGATGCGTTTTACGATGTCTGGATAAGCCGCGACATTTTGCCCGATGACATAAAAAGTCGCGCGGATGTTTTTGCTTTTGAGGAGGTCTAGGAGTTTGGGCGTCAACTCCGGGTGCGGGCCGTCATCGAAGGTCATCGCAACGACGGGTTGGCGGGTGACGATGGAATTCCATGAAATCTTTTTGGGTTTTTCGGAGGATGCCGTCGCCGCTGGTTGGGCCAGTTGCTCCGTCGCCATTGCGGGCGAAGAGGAAACGGTTGCTGCGGGCGAGGCAGCGTCCCCTTGTTTGGTCGAACGAACCTGAATGACTTCGGGGGTTTGCTGGCCTTCTTGCGGTTCGGCGGCAGGAACCGGGGACGGCATCCGAGATTGACCGGAAGTCTGTTGGCAAGCTACGCCGCAAATGAGCCCGACTGACAAAAGCGCGATACGAAAAAAGTGCATGACAGAGTGCAATTTATGAGGTTTTTGCAATGCGTCAAGGAGGTTTCTCAGTTTTCGGATAAATTTTATTTTAGCTTTTGTCTTTCGGATTTTTCCTTGGCCGAGAAGGTTACGCTTTTTTCCTGGG
>DYNR01000337.1 GCA_020720945.1 Chthoniobacter flavus
CCAAAAGGAAGTTACGCACCGGGCGAAGATTTTGCAGGCTTGGTTTCTTTGGGCGGCTCCATCATCATTTCCGCCATCGAAGAAGCCGAAGGGTCGCGGAAAAATTCCCATGCCGTATCGGCGCGTTGTTTGCCCGATTTCGCTTTGACTTGGACCGTGATTTTTTGTGCGTGGAGGCGTTGGGTGGGGCGGTAAGAAACGACGGAAGAGACGGGGTCGAAGGTTGCGGGGACTTGGCCGATGCCGCTGATGCGCATTTCGATGGACTTCGGGTCGATGTCGGGGATCCCCGAAAGGTTCAAAGAAATTTCCGGGCGGTCGTCGGCGACCGTCGAGCCGTGGGTGGGGGTCACTTCGAGGCTCGGGCCGCTTGATTGGGTTGAAGCACCTGCGGGTTTGCTTCCAGGAGTCATCTGCGATGCGCCGAAGTGCAAGGCGGCGGAAAAGGTTTGCGGTTTGTCCGACTGGACGACATAGCGACCGATTTCGGCGGCGGCGGTGTCTTTCGTCACCTTTTTTCCAGAGACGGTGAAGAGCGCTTGGTAGCCCGCCGCAGTCCCCGCTTGCCGCACTTTTTCATTTTGTATCCCGTAGGGGTAAGCAAAAGTTTTTGCCTCGATCCCGAGCTTTTCTTTGAGGAGGTCTTTGATTCCAGAAAACTCATTCGCCAGCCAGCCATCGTAGTCGTTCGGTTTGACGCGGCGGGGCTTGATCAGGTTGTCGTGGGAGACACTGTGCCCGCCGATGTCCACGCCCGCGTCCCGCAGTTGCGCGAGCTGGTCCCAGGTCACGGCGCGGCCGCCCGTGCCGATATACCCGGAGTAAACATAGAAAGTGAACGGGTAGCCGAACTCCTTCAAGATCGGCCAAGCGTGGTTGTAGGTGCAGTTGTAACCATCGTCGATGGTGATGATTACGGATTTTTCTGGCAGCGTTTTTTCCCCTTTGCGCCACGCCAAGAAATCGTCCATCGAGATGACCGGGATGCCGGCATCTTTGATTTCCTGCATCTGTTTGCGGAAGTGTTCGGGGGTGATTGCGAGGGGGTCTTTCGCGGGGTTCTCGAAGCGGTGGTAGCCGATGATGGCGACTTGCGATGGCAGTTCTGCCGCGAAAAGGGCGGGGGAAATCCCGAGGCAAGCGGCGAACAGGGCGAGGAAACCGAAGAGTTTTTTCATGGCGGTTTGGGTTATCTAAAAGACTACTGTTTGGGTTGTTCGATGCCGACTTGCGCGAACTTTTTTTGGATGTGCGCGAAGTGGCGTTCGGGGGCGCAGGCATCGGCGATTTCCGCAGCGTCCAAATGCTGGGTCACTTCGGGCTCTTCCGCCAAGGTTTGCGAGAGGGGAAGTTTGGTTTTCCATGTTTTCATGGCAGCCCGTTGGACGGCTTCGTAAGCCCGTTTGCGTTCCATTCCCCCTTCGGTGAGTTTGAGCAAAGCGGCTTGGCTCGCGTAGAGGCCGCCGGTGATTTCCATGTTTCGTTTCATGTTTTCGGGATACACGAGGAGTTTCCCGACGAGCTGTTCGAGCTTCGCGAGCATGTAATCCAAGAGCGTGCAACTGTCCGGGAGGATGATGCGTTCGACGCTGCTGTGGCTGATGTCTCTTTCGTGCCAGAGGGCGACATTTTCCAGTGCGGCGACGGCGTTTCCGCGGATCACGCGGGCGAGGCCGCTGAGGCGTTCCCCCGTAATCGGGTTGCGCTTGTGGGGCATGGCGGAGCTGCCTTTTTGCCCTTCGCCAAAAAATTCTTCGACTTCGAGAACTTCGGTTCGCTGGAGGTGGCGGAACTCCGTCGCCCATCGGTCGATGCTGCTGGCGACGAGAGCCAGCGTGCAGAGAAACTCCGCATGGCGGTCTCGTTGAATGATTTGCGTCGAAAGCGGAGAAGGGATGAGGCCGAGCTGGGAGCAGACATATTCCTCGACTCTCGGGTCCAAGTGGGCGTGGGTGCCGACCGCGCCGCTGATTTTTCCGACGCGGATGCGTTCGCGGGTTTGCTCGAGGCGTTCCAGTGCGCGGCCGAACTCGTCATACATCAAAGCCAGCTTTAGCCCGAAAGTGATCGGCTCTGCGTGGATGCCGTGGCTGCGTCCGATCATCGGGGTGAACTGGTGCTCGAGTGCGCGGCGTGCGATGGTTTTGCGCAGTGCTTGCAGGTCGTTGACCAAGATGTTGCAGGACTCGGACATTTGGACGGCGATGGTCGTGTCCAAGAGATCGGAAGAGGTGAGGCCTTGGTGGATCCAGCGGGACGAGGGACCCACATTTTCGGCGACATTTTCTAAAAACGCGATGACATCATGGTTTGTGCGCAGTTCGATTTCTTGGATGCGGGCGATGTCGAAAGCGCCTTTTGCGCGGATGGCGGCGGCATCTTCTTGCGGGATTTGCCCGATTTTTGCCATGGCTTCGCAAGCCAGGGTTTCGATTTCTAACCAAATTTGAAACTTGCGTTCCTCGCTCCAAATCGAGCGCATTTCCGAACGGGAATAACGGTCTATCATACTAGTTGCTTTGAATTTAC
>DYNR01000338.1 GCA_020720945.1 Chthoniobacter flavus
CGGAGAGCTCCGGAAAAAACGGCCCTCCTTCCCAGTTTCAGAGTTCGGGAAAATTTCATCTCCTGCACTCAAAAGGGCTTCCGCCTTTTTCTCGGCTTGCAAATCTTCCACCGGAAACTTACGCTTTTCGCCCTATGCCAAACATCGACAAACCGCTCAACGAACTCAAAGAATATCTGGGATGTAGCCCGAAACCCGAAGACTTCGATGCTTTCTGGGATCGGAGCTTGCAAGAAATGGCGGCTTTGGATTCTTCCGTGCAATGGGAAGACCGCCCTTTCCCCGCCTCCTACGCATCCTGCAAATCCTTGTTTTTCAAGGGCATAGGCGGATCAAAAATCCATTCCCGCGTCGCCCTCCCCAACCCTCTCCCGCAAACCCCCTCCCCCGCCCTCCTCTTTTTTCACGGCTATTCGGGCTCTGCTCCAGACTGGATTGCCATGCTCCCCTATGTGGCCGCCGGCTTCACTGTTGTCGGAATGGATTGCAGGGGCCAGGGCGGACTTTCCGAAGATACCGTCCCGACGACAGGCAATACCCTGCACGGCTACATCATCAAGGGCTTGGACGATGCCCCGGAAAAAATGTATTTCCGCAATGTGTTTCTCGACACCGCCCAACTGGCCCGCATCGTGATGGGCTGGGAATGGGTGGACCAAACTCGCGTCATGGTTGCCGGGGGCAGTCAAGGCGGTGCCCTCGCACTGGTCTGCGCATCCTTGGTTCCCGAAATCGCCCGAGTCTTCCCGCAATACCCTTTCCTGAGCGATTTCAAACGCATCTGGGATATGGGCTGGGACAAACAGGCGTATTCTGGAATGCGCGATTACCTCCGCCGCTTCGACCCCCTCCACGAACGGGAAGACGAGTTTTTCAACAAACTCGGCTACATCGACATCCAAAACTTGACCCCCCGCATCCGCGGAGAAGTCCGCATGGCAATGACGCTCTTGGATGAAATCTGCCCTCCCTCGACGCAGTTCGCCGCCTACAACAAAATCACGGCAAAAAAATCCTGCATGATCTACCCCGATTTCGCGCACGAAGGCCTGCCGGGATGCGCGGATGAAACCTTTGCTTTCGCGATGGGTCTGCTCGAAAAATAAACGCCGGAAATTCACTCCTATGTCTCTCGCTTTCATCGACTTGCAAGCTTCCTACGCCTTGGCAAAAGACCGCGTCAACGCCGCCATCCAAGCCGTCCTCGACCACGGGCAATTCATCATGGGCCCGGAAATTTTGGAGCTGGAAAAAACCCTCGCCGCCTATGTTGGCGTAAAGCATTGCATCACGGTTGCAAGCGGGACGGACAGCTTGGAAATCGCCCTCCGCGCCCTCGGCATCGGCCCTGGCGACGAGGTGATCACCGTTCCGTTTACCTGGATCAGCACGGCGGAAGTCATCTCTCTGGTCGGTGCTTCTCCTCGTTTTGTGGACATCGAAAAGGACTCCTACAACATCGACCCCGGACGGATCGAAGAAGCCATCACCCCAAAAACTCGCGCCATCATCCCGGTCGGGCTTTTCGGTCAACCCGCAAAAATGGAAAAAGTCAACGCCATCGCCGACCGGCACGGGATTGCCGTGATCGAAGATGCCGCCCAAAGTTTTGGTTCCACCCGCAACGGCGTGAAAAGCTGCGCTCTCGCCCGCATGGCAAGCACAAGTTTTTTCCCTGCAAAACCGTTGGGGTGCTACGGGGACGGCGGTGCTCTTTTCACGGACGAAGACAAGTTAGCGGACTCCTTTCGCGCGATCCGCAACCACGGCGGACTCGTCCGACACGACCACTACCTCGTCGGGATGAACGGCCGTTTTGACACGCTGCAAGCCGCCATCATGCTGGCGAAATGGCAGGACTTCGACGCGGAAGTCGCCGCCCGCAATGCCATCGGCGCACGCTACTCCGAGTTGCTCCGCGATGTCTGCGAAACCCCTTCCATCACGGAAGGAAACACCCATGTTTACGCCCAATACACCATCCGGGTTCCCGACCGGACTTCATTAGGTAACAAGCTCAAAGAAAAGGGGATACCAACTGCCATCTACTACCCCGTGTGCCTGCACGAACAACCCGTGTTCGCCTCTTGCGGCTACAAGCTAGGCTGTTTTCCTGTCTCGGAAAAAGCGGCGAAAGAAGTCATCAGCCTGCCGATGCACCCGCACTTGAACGAAGACACCCAAAACCAAATCGTCGCAGCAGTGAAAGCTTGCCTCTAAAAAAAAAAGAAAGCCCCCCCGGAAACCCGCCCAGGAGTCACAATTGCAAGACTCCAGAGCCCTTTGCGAATCGAGGAGAAGGGAAAAGAAGCAACCTCGCTCGCCGTGTTTTCAAACACACACGCGGGTTAGGCTTTTCTTTTTCCCCTTTCTTTTTTGGGTTTCCTGCAATAGATTGTCGTCCGTTGCCGTTCCGATGTCGTTCCACCACTGGATTTTTTCTTTCTGCGCCCTCGTTTTGTTTTCACAAAACGCGGATGCCCTCATCGTCTTCGACTCGACCTCTTCGACCGATAACACC
>DYNR01000339.1 GCA_020720945.1 Chthoniobacter flavus
GTTTTGCCAACCGGCGGGAGATTAACAAGAGTTTTTTGCGCATACAACACAAAAACAAAATGCGTCCTCTTCAAAAAGAGAGCGAGTGCTGCCCCCCTCCGCCGCCTCAAAATTTTTGCCGGCTCAAATGAAACGCCCCAAAATCGGACGAAGCTTTTCCACCGTTTCTTCGGGCCACAGCGAGCGGCTTGTCGGAAACGCCCCATCCAAAGAAGAATGTTCGGGCCAATCCGTCTCCGAAGGAATCCGCGGGATCGTCCGCAAAAGCACTTCCCTTGCCGTCTCCACATTCGCCTGCAAATGCGCCCCGATTTCCGCCGCCGTCACGGGCGCTTCCCCCGCTCTCCAGCAATCGTAATCCGTCACCAACGCCAGCGTCGCACACGCGATCTCCGCCTCCCGCGAAAGTTTCGCCTCGGGCAAATTGGTCATCCCGATCACATCAAACCCGAGCTTGCGGTTCGCTTCCGACTCCGCCCTCGTGGAAAATGCGGGGCCGTCCATATTCACATAAGTCCCTCCATCGTGGACTCTTTTGCTTGATTCGACCGACGACAAAACCAAAAGCTGGCGCAAAGACGGCGAATACGGTTCCCCGAAACTGACATGGGCGACGATGCCTCCACCAAAAAAAGTATGAAATTCGCGGCGGCTCGTCCTGTCAAAAAGCTGGTCGGGAATGAGCACATCTCTAGGCTGGTAGTCCTCTTGCAAACTGCCGACTGCGGTGACGCAAATCAGCCAACGCACCCCCAACGACCGCATCGCCCAAATGTTTGCGCGATGGTTGATTTCGTGCGGGGCGATGCGGTGCCCCCTCCCGTGCCTCGGCAAAAAATAAACGCTTCTGCCCGCCAACTCTCCTCGGACAAATGCGTCCGACGGCGCCCCGTAGGGAGTCTGGACCGTTATTTCTTCTACGGAGGCAATCCCGGGCAACTCGTAAAGCCCGCTTCCTCCGATAACGCCAATAGATGGTATTTCGTTGCTCATTACAAAAAACACGATAGCGGATCTCCGCCTTCCAGCCAAGCCAGATTTTTTTCTTCACCAAGACAAGAAGAGAAATCGAGGGCAAGCGCGCCTCTCATCCCGCAACGCATCTCTCGGCTTCCCTCAAAAAACCCCCGGTTTTTTCAAATACAAAATCGCCCTTTTCCCCGAACGAGAAAACGATAATTTCCAAGTTGTTTCCTCGCCGTCTTCCCAGAGTTTCCCCCAAAAATCCTCCTCGGTTTCCACGCCCGTATCGTCAACGGACGAAATAATATCGCCGACGCGCAACCCGGCGAAGTCCGCTTCCGAGCGGGGACGGACTTCGGTCACGACCACCCCACGCACCCCTTCCGCAACCCGCAATTCCCTGGCAAGCTTGGAAGAAAGCTCCCGCACTTGCACCCCCAACGATTCCGCCGTCCCTCCCTTCTGCGAAGGCACCGCACTCCCTCCGCCCACCGCCGGCGGAACTGGTAGAACCGGGGAATCCGCCCCGCTCCCCGCGCGTTCTTGGAGGTCTGCCGGCAATTCTTCCGTCGCTATGGAAATCTCCCACGCCAACTTGTCTCTCCAGACATCCAGCCGCACTGTCTCCCCAATTTTTTTTGCCAACACCGCCTGCTGCACATCTCCCGCCCGCCGCATTTCCTTCCCGTCAATGCGCAGGATCACATCGCCTTCCTGCAACGCGCTTTTGCTGGCAGGCGAACCGGGAAGAACAGCCTCCACCACCACACCCTTGGCTATTTTTCCATAACGCAATTTCAACCTCGGATTCTCTTCGATCCCTTCAATGTTAATCCCGATCCACGGCCTCCGGACCCGCCCCGCACTGATAAGCTGAGAACAGATTTCTTTGACGAGATTGATGGGGATGGCAAACCCGAGCCCATGCGTAGTCCCCCCGACTAATGTGTTGATTCCGATAACCCTACCATCGATGTCGCACAACGGTCCCCCGCTGTTCCCAGGGTTAATCGCGGCATCGGTCTGCAAATAATTTTCGTAAGCGACGGCACGGGTCAGGCCTGTCCGACCTTTTGCGCTGATGACGCCAAAAGTGAAAGTGTAAGGCAAATCCAAAGGCGCTCCGATTGCAAAAGCAAATTCCCCCACCCGCACCCGGTCGCTATCGCCGAGTTCGGCGGCCTGCAAACCCATCGCATCAACTTGCAACACCGCCAAATCCGTCTTTTCGTCCTTCGCCACAACCGTCGCCACCCGCTTGCTCCCATCAAAAAAACGGACCGTAATTTCAGACTTTTCCGCGCCGGCGACAACATGGCTGTTGGTTACCAAAAAACCATCGGCACTCAAAATCACCCCCGAGCCTTGCTCCGGTTCCCCCTCGTCCAAATACCCGCCGAGCACGAGCGGAACCGATGCCCTCCGCGGCACCTCGACCACGACGACCGAAGGCGATACCTTCTCGTAAACCGCTGCAAACGAATCATTTAACGCTCTAGCTAAACTCTCGCTTCCGCCGGCAAAAGC
>DYNR01000340.1 GCA_020720945.1 Chthoniobacter flavus
GTTCATTGCATTTCCTCATACACTATTTTTTGCGGACAGAGGTCAGGATGTCTGAAGCTTTCCTTGTCGGCATAGTTACACATTGCGGGAAATCAGGTTACCACTTTTCTCTTTTTCTCTTCCCCTTCCCGCATACTACACGAAAAATCTTTCGATGCGCTGTTTGAATCGTGTTGCTATTCAAACACTTGCAAACAGGATTGCGGCTTATGCTGGACAGAGACTTGCAGAGATGCGGCGGGTTTCCTGGAGCCAGGCATCGAATGCCGAACGGAGTTCTGCCGACGCGGCGCGATAGTTTTTTTGCAGTTGGCGGAATTGTTGGCGGGAAAGTTCTCCCCGTTTTTCCATGGCGGCGCGGTATTCTTCCACGACAGGTTCCCAGCGTTTCAAGGATGAATCCAAATGGGATTTGGCTTCCGCTAGTTGCTGGAGGATGGATTCGGAGAGCGGGTGGGGGCGTTCTTCCATTCGAGCGTTCCACTTGCGCTCCTGTTCGGCGATTTGCGCTTTTACGATGCGTTCTTCGGGGACAGTCCGGAGAGCCCAGATTAAACCGATGCGGTGTAAAATCCAGATGCACCATTTTGTCGGATCCCACTGCCAGGGTTTCACCCCGTTGCGGTAGTCGTATTGAAAGGTGTGGTGGAAGTTGTGGTAGCCTTCGCCAAAAGTGAAAAGCGCCATGAGAAAACTGTCGCGGGCGGTGCAGGTGCCGGCGTAGGGACGAGCACCAATCCAATGGCATAAAGAGTTGATAAAGAAAGTCATGTGGTGGACGAGAAAAGTCCGGGCCACCCCGGCCAAGAGGAATGCGCCGAGGGCACCGACTGCGCCGCCCAGCAGGGCACCGATCGCCGTCGGAAGGATGAATCCCATGAAAAACGCTATCGGCAAATAGTGTTTGTGCTGCCAGGCGACAGGTGGTTCATTTTGCAAATCCCGCACCCAGGTCAAGGGGGTGTCCGGTCCGTGCCGGAAAATCAGCCAGCCGATGTGAGCGTGGAAGAAGCCTTTGGAAATGTCGTAGGGGTCTTCGTCTTGATCCACGAACTTGTGGTGTCTCCGGTGGTCTGCACTCCATGCCATCGCGGAGCCTTCAAATGCGGCGGCCCCGAAAAGCAGGGTGAACCATTTTACGGGTGCGGCGGCTTTGAATGTGATGTGCGAAAATAGGCGGTGGTAGCCCAAGGTGATGCTGATGCCTGTGGAAAGGACGAAAAACAAAAAGAGAACGAAGAGCCAGGGTGGACACCCGAAGCGGTAGAGGTATGCGGGAGCTGCCGTGATGGACAGCAAAAAGGTCGTCCCCAAAAAGAGGGTGTTGGGCCAGTGGATCGGTTTCTTTGTTAGCATAATTCGATATTGGAAAAAAAATCGTTTATTAGGCTTTCATAACTCTTCGACTTTTGAAGAAATGTCAACCGGTGATTTCTTTTTTTTATAGGAAAAGGGCTGCCGTTTCGTGGTAGGTTTCGTAACTTGTTGGTTTTGTTCTGGTTATGGTATTTTTTTCCGAGGGAAAAAGAATCAGCGCAGGCTTTTTGCAATCGTGGAAACATTATGGCGCATCATTTTTTCGTAAGTGTCGGTGGGGGATTCGCCGAGTCCATCCACGAAAAGGGTACCTCCGAGGTTAGCGCCGCTTTCTTTTGCGATTTCGCTCAAGATTTTCAGATTTCCCGTGTTTTCTACGAAGATGGCTTTGACTTTGCGCGAGCGGATGGTGTCGATGACCGACCGTATTTTTTTTGAAGTGGGTTGGTCGGCGGTGTTGATTCCTACGATCGGCAGAACCTCAAATCCGTAATCGCGCGCGAAGTAGGCCAAGGCATCGTGGGAAGTGACCAAAATTCGTTTTTCTTGTGGTAGGGAGGAGAGTTCGTTGGCGATCCATTTTTTCAGCGAGTGGAGTTTTTTCAAGTATGCGGCAGCATTGGCAGTGTAGAGTTCGCGATGGGAGGGGTCTGCATCGGAAAAAGTTCGGGCGATGGTTTCGACCGCAGATTCCGCGTTATTCACGCTCAGCCACCAATGCGGGTTTGCCGCTTCTCCGTCACCATGTTTGCCGTGGGCGCAAGCACCGTGAGATTCCGGGCAGTCGAGAATCGGATTTTGGACGGACTTTCCGACTTCTACGATTTTGCTTTTTTTCCGCAAGGTGGGTTTGAGTTTTTCGAGGTAATTTTCCAGTCCGAACCCGCTTGCCAGAATGATGTCAGCTCCCGCCATTTCCCGTATTTCTTTTGGAGTTGGTTCAAACAGGTGCGGGTCTTTGCCGGAGGGGAGAACCGAAAAAATTTCTACCGCGGAGCCGCCAATTTCCGAGGCGAAATCCGATAGCACGGGGTTCAAAGATGCCACGCAAAGTTTTTTTTCGGCTTGAGAAAACGCAGGAGAAAGCGCGGCAAAGGCGGACAGAATCAATGTGTAGAGAAAGGATTTTTTCATCGCAATCAATTTGCAGTAAAGCGAGAAAAA
>DYNR01000341.1 GCA_020720945.1 Chthoniobacter flavus
GCAACACCTCTCCAACCTCCGTCAAAAATCGCAGCCACAACCGCCCCTCTTCCCCTACCTCCTCCGCAGCATCCGCACGGAACTTCGGCAATTCCACAAACACGAACTCCAACCCCTGGATCACATGGCCCGTCTTCTCCACCTCCACGATTTTGTAATGGTGATACCACCCTTCCTTATCTTCCAAATACTTATCGTTGAGCAAATTAAGCGAAATCACCGGCTGCAAACACTTATACTCATCCCCCGGACGCAACTGCCGCACATACGCCTTCGACGCATTGAAAAGAACCCTCTGCTGGAAACTCTCCGTCCACAGCATCTGCATCTCCACCAAAAACTGCCTCCCGTCCTTCGCCCGGCACCTCACATCCGTGATGCTATTCTTCCGCACCATCGGCAAATCCGGAACCAGCTCTGCCGGCAGATACTCCAACGACTCAATCTTCCCCCCTTCCGGCAACGGCAAAATCGCATTCAAAAAACTCTTCAGCAAATCCGGATGCTCTCCGAAAATCCGCTTGAACGGCAAATCATTTTTTGGGTCGAGGTAGCGCATACGACCAACCTACACCTTCCCCACCCTCCCCTCAAGACAGAAAAAGCTTTCTTTTCATAGAGAACCCGTTTTCGGAAAATCTCTTCGTCTTTTCTGGATTGGTTATTTGTTATTTCTTGGACGATGCGGGGCGAGCGGAGGTTTGGCTTTTATTCTCGGCTTGGGCAAATCTGCTTCAAAAAATTCTCCGATACTCAACCCGTAAACGCCTACGAGTTTTTCCAAAATGGCAACGGTGATATTCGGGCGGCGACCCGCTTCTATGCTCTGGTAGTAGATGTAAGAAATCCCTGCCAATTCCGCCACTCCGGCTTGCGTCAACCCAGCCGCCAACCGTAACGCGCGCAAACGATCACGAAGAAAAATCAGGGCTGGAGTCGGTTCCATTTCCCTCATCATCTTGCGTTAAAAAACGTTTGACACTTTCTATAGTAAGTGTAACTTTTGTGAAGCCATCGCCCCGCAACTCATGCGGAGAAATGGCAAAAACCAAACAATATAAAGGAGTTATAAATATGAAGAAAATGATTGTGGCAGCGTTGGCGGTCGGTGTGATGATGGGGGGATTGGCTTGGGCGGGTCCATTCAAGTGCAAGGATTGCAATGGCACGGGCTGGTATCACGGAGGAAACCAGAAGTGTATGGCATGCAAAGGCACAGGATCCACCGAATACTAATCCTCTCCATCCATCGAATCATCGAACAACGAGCTAGAGGGGGTTCGCCCTCTCTAGCTTTTTGATTTAAGGGAATGAGTTATCTTTTCCGGTTTAAGAATGCGGCGGTGGCGCTCGGGTGTTTCGCCTATTTTTTGGGGGAAGCATCTGCGGTTTCCCCGCCGCCCCGTTTCGAGACGCAATTATTTTTCAAAGGGCACCAGTATTTCAGCGAATCGCTTTCGCCCGACGGAGAGGTGGTCGCTTTCCTCAGCACCGAGCAAAACCGCAACCGGATCGGCTACTGCCTGTCTCCGGATTGGCAAACGGTGAGATGGGTGGAATGTCCATCGGCAGGAAGTGTCGGGGTATTTTTTTGGACTGGCAGACCGAGAGAAATTTTTTTCACTGCGCGCGAGCAGGATGGGAAAACCCGGTTTTTTACCGACCGCTTGGGGGACGGGGAACCTTGCAGAGAAATCGCCGCTGACTCTTCCCAACACTATGTTTTGCAAGGGTTTATCGCAGAGGCACCGCCGCGAGCGATCCTCGGTTTATGGAGGGAAGGCGGAAAGTATCAAGACGGGTATGATTTGAATTTGGAAACAGGAACGATCCGGAAAATATTTGAGAACAGCCACGGGTTGGTGGACTGGACCGCCGATGCGCAGGGGCAGGTGAGGGCGGGAATCCAATACTTGGAAGACGGGGCGGCAGAGCTTTGTTCGGTAAGCGGCGACAGCGTAAAACCGATTTTTCGTGTGAACAGCAACGAGATGCTGTTTACCGCAGGATGGGGCAAGGACGGAGCGTTCTATGTCATCACCAACCGCGGCGAAAACAACAATGTAGCCCGGCTTGAGTTCGTGGATCTGGACACGGGCAAAACGGAAACCGTTTTTTGTGATCCTCTGGATCGGGTGGATATCGGAGGGGTGATTTCTGGCGGCCCCAATCAGGAGCTGCTAGGCGCTTATTTTACCGATGAAAAAATGAGAACTTATTTTTCGGATACGGGGTTGGAATCCGTTTTTCGGGAAATCCAGGACAAAGTCGGCGATGGTGACATCATGATTCGCTCGATGGACCGTGGGAAGCAAAGGGTTCTGTTCTCCTTGAGCAAGGATACAGAACCGGGGATCTCCGGGCTTTATGATGCCGCATCCAAAACGGTAGAGATACTGTGGCGTGCCCGACCAGATATTTCTTCGGATCAAATGGCATCCATGGAGCCGATTTGTTACCGGGCAAGAGATGGAGTCGA
>DYNR01000342.1 GCA_020720945.1 Chthoniobacter flavus
TGATTTACAATTCAACTCCGATTTTATGAAGCATTTAAATCTTTCCGGAAAGCTTGCGATTCTTGTGGCCGTGCCGTTGGTGGCCATGCTGTTTTTTAGCGGAGGTGTGGCTTGGAAAGAGTGGCAGGTGTGGGCGGCATATCGGAGTTTGGATCAAAATTCCGAAGTGTTGATCCAGATCGGGAATGTGGTTCACCAGTTGCAGAGGGAGCGGGGGAGGTCGGCGGTGTTCATGAACAGCAAAGGGGAAAAGATGGCGAAGGAGTTGCCGGAGGAGCGATTGGCGACGGATGCGCAGGTGAATAAGCTTGAGGAGTTGTTAAAGTCCTTTCGTCCAGATGCTTTTGGTGGGGAGTTTGTTGGGAAATACAACCAGGGGCTGGCGGCGTTGTCCGGGTTGAAGAAAAACAGGGAAGGGGTTTCGGCGCTCGCGATTTTGCCTGCAGATTCGATGAAGTATTACTCGGGGACGGTCACGGATTTGTTGCAGGTGATCGTTGCGATGTCGCATTTGAGCGATGATGCGAGGATTGCGCAGGGCATCCAGGCGTATGTCACTTACCTGCAGATCAAGGAGCAGGCGGGGATCGAGCGGGCGACGCTGGCAGTGGTGTTTGCCTTGGACAAATTCACCGACCCGCTTTATGCGGCGTGGGTGCGGACGGTGGCGTCGCAAGATGTGTTTGAAGCGGCTTTCCGCACTTTTGCCACGCCCGATCAAATTGCGTTTGCCGCAAAGCAAGTCAGTGGACCGCAAGTGGATGCGGTGAAAGAATTGCGCGGGATCGCCGATGTGAAAAAGGCGGAAGGCGGTTTTGGTGTCGCCCCTGCGAAGTGGTTTGACGCATCGTCAGCGAGGATTGATTTGATGAAGGGGGTCGAGGATTTGCTGGGGCAGGAATACGAAAAAGAGGCGATGGAAATCCAGGGGCAGGCGCTATCTTCATTGTTTTCGACCCTCGCGTTGGCGGGCGGGGTGTTGCTTTTGACGGTGGCACTTTCGTTTTTCCAAATCCGCTCGCTCCTGTTGCCGATCCACGCTTGCACGGGAGCAGTGCAGAGGTTGGCGGACGGAGACTTGAACGCCGAGGTCAACTTGGTTCGTTCCGACGAGTTGGGGATTTTGGCGACGGCGGTGGACACTTGCATTTTGAATTTGCGGAATTTGGTTCGCGGGGTCACGGGGGCAGCCAAGCAGCTTTTGGTATCGGCGGAGGAATTGCATAAAACCGCGTTGGCGCAAGCGGCGTCGGCGGAAGAAACGACGACGCAAGCCAGCAGCGTGGTTGCGGCGGGGGGGGAACTGGCGGCAACATCGCGTTCTATGGCCCAGGCATCCGTGCAGATCGATGAGGCCACGCATTCTGTCGCTGCGGCCATGGAAGAAATGTCGGTATCGGTGAGCGAGGTGGCGAAGAATTGTGCGCATGAGTCAACGATTGCGGGGCAGGCGGACACGCAGGCGCGGCAGACGCTCGAGCTGATGAAAGAGCTGGACGAATCTTCCCGGCAGATCGGCAAGATTGTCGAGATGATCGGCAAGATCGCCGACCAGACAAACTTGCTGGCGTTGAACGCCACGATCGAGTCGGCTTCGGCGGGAGAAGCGGGGCGGGGGTTTGCGGTAGTCGCGAGCGAAATCAAGGAGTTGGCTCGGCAATCGGCGGGGGCGACAGGGGAGATACAAGGGCAAATCTCGTTGATACAGAACAAGATCGAACATTCGGTGAACTCGATCGGGCGGGTTGCAAAAATCATCCAAGAAGTTTCCGACACGGCGGTGAGCATCGCGTCGGCGGCCGAAGAGCAGTCGGCGACGACCTCGGAGATCGTCCGTTCGATCCACGATGTGACGGGGGCGGTTGCGACGCTCACGGAAAGCGTGAGGCACTCGACAGACGGTGCGGACGAGGTCGCAAAAAACATTGAGGGGGTTTCTGAGGCCGCGGATTTTTCGGCGAAGGGCAGCGTGCAGATCAGCCAAAACGCGGACAACCTCAACGAGTTAGCGACTTCGCTGAACCGGCAAATGGGGGCGTTTCAGGTTCCGGAAGAGAAGGAATCGGCAACGGCCAAAGCGATCGTTTCCGCGATTGTCTCGCACGGGAGTTGGAAAAAACGGCTTTACGATGCGGTAGAAACAGGGAGGTGTGACATGAATCCCGAGCATGTTTGTTTGGATGACCGCTGCGATTTCGGCAAGTGGCTTTATGCTGCTGAGGCATCCGTGCGAGCGTCCAAGCATTGGGAGTGTGCGCGGGTGAAGCACGCCGAGTTCCACAAGGAAACTTGCAGGGTTCTCAAGCTTGCAGTGACGGGGCAAAAAGAAGAAGCGAGGCGTAATTCGGGTCCTGCCAGCAAGTTTGCCCGTTTGACTTCCGATTTGACGCAAGAGTTGCTGATCTGGCGGAAAGAAGCTTGAACCTGAATCAGTGAGATAACTGCTGTGAATCTCTGCAATCAATTGGGCTGCAAAGG
>DYNR01000343.1 GCA_020720945.1 Chthoniobacter flavus
CTTTTTCAAAAAGCGGGAGGAGGGGAGGGGATTTCAGTAGCAGCGAACTTCCATCAACCCGCATCGTTCGCGAATCCGGGCGATTGCCCAACTTGCGTGTTCTTTGATTAGTGGATCGGTTTCGCTTGCCACCAATTCCAGCGCATCTAAGTCTTTTTCGTTTCCTGTATTTCCCAAAGCCACGCAAACATTCCGAAAAAAACGGGAGCGTTTGATTCGCAAAATCGGCGAATCCCGAAACGCTTCACGGAACCCCCGATCGTCCAACCGCAAGTAATCCCGCAATCGCAAAAACACCGCGTCCTTCGGGCGAAATTTTTCTTCGCGAGACGCAGTAGCAAAACGGTTCCATGGGCACGCTTCTTGGCAAAGATCACACCCGTAAATCCAATTCTCCAGCAGGGGGCGAATGTCTAGCGGGATGCTCCCCTTGTGCTCTATCGTCCAATACGACAAACACTTACGCGAATCGACTACACCGGGGGAAACGATGGCTCCAGACGGGCAAGCGGCAATGCAACGCTCGCATTTCCCACAATGAAATTTTTCGGGAACCGATGGCTCCAGTTCAACCGTCGTGAGGATTTCCGAAAGAAAAAACCATGTTCCGCAAGAGCGGCTTACGAGCATCGAACTTTTTCCCTGCCACCCCAATCCTGCAAGACTTCCGTAATCGCGCTCCAAAACTGGGCCTGTATCGACATAAACCTTTTGCGTGCCCCCGGCGGATTCCAACAGTTTTTCCAGAGGTTTGAGTTTTTCCAAGACAATTTCGTGATAGTCTTTCCCCCATGCGTATCTGGCTATTCTCCCGCGCCTTTCCGCTATGCCCGGCAGGTTCGTTCCTTGCCAATAGGATAGCCCTAGCACGATGACAGATCGGATGCCTGGCAACACTTGCCTGACATCCAGCCTTTTTTCGGGAGTGCGTCGCATCCAAGCCATTTCCGCTTCGCAACCGGCATCGAGCCAGCGCAAATAAGCAACACCGTTTGGCGCAGGAACGGCAGGAGCCACGCCGAACAAAGAAAAACCCTGTTCTTCGGCTAAGCTTGCAAGAGCGATTTTGAGCCCCAAAAGTTTCCGGTTAAATTGCTTTGATGGCGAGGGTTGAATTGTGCCCGCCGAAACCGAAGGAATTGCTCAAAACCGCCCGGATTTTCATCTCGCGCGCAGTGTGCGGCACATAGTCCAAATCGCATTCATCATCGGGGTTGTCTAAATTGATCGTCGGAGGCACGACCCCTGTTTTGAGGGCCAAAATGGCTGCGGCAAGTTCCACCCCGCCCGCGGCACCGAGAAGGTGTCCGGTCATGGATTTTGTTGCGGAAATAGCTAGCTTTTTGGCGTGGTCACCGAAAGCGGTTTTGATTGCCCGGGTTTCGCAAAGGTCGCCGATTGGCGTTGAAGTTGCGTGCGGGTTGATGTGGTCGATGTCCGAAGGATTCAGCCCCGCGTGCCGCATCGCCATGGCCATCGAGCGAGCTGCGCCTTGACCATCTGGCAACGGCTGCGTCATGTGGTAGGCATCCGCGCTGCAACCGTATCCCGCCAATTCGCAGTAAATCGTTGCCCCACGGCGTTTTGCAGATTCGTATTCTTCCAAAATTACTATGCCAGCGCCCTCGCCCATCACGAACCCGTCGCGATCCCGATCAAAGGGGCGGGAGGCTTTGGTCGGTTCGTCGTTGCGGAAGCTCACCGCTTTCATCGCGGCAAACCCGCCGACCCCCAGCGGAGTGATAGTCCCTTCGGCCCCTCCCGCGACAAACATATCGGCATCCCCAAATTTGATGATTCTCCAAGCCTCTCCGATGCAGTTGTTTGCGGTGGCGCAAGCCGTCACGATGCACATACTGGGCCCTTGGAGGTTGTATTCCATCGAAACCAACCCGCTCGCCATGTTGCTGATCATCATTGCGATGGTGAAGGGGGAAACACGGGAAGGCCCTTTTGTCTGCAATCGCTGGGCTTCTTTTTCCATGCTGTCCAACCCGCCGATTCCGCTTCCGACAATAACCCCGCAGCGCGTGCGGTCGCACTTGTCCAAATCAATGCCCGAATCATCGAGAGCCATCTTTGTTGCCGCGACGGCAAACTGGGTAAAGCGATCGGTTCTTTTCGCTGTTTTCGGGTTTTTGAAAAACGAGGCCGCATTGAAGTCGCGCACTTCCCCTGCGATCTTGCAATCGAACTCAGAAGAATCGAACGCGTGAAACAAGTCGATCCCGCTTTTTCCGGCGACCAGATTGTTCCAAAAAGTTTCCTTGTCGTTTCCTATTGGGGAAACCACCCCGATTCCTGTTATTACAACTCTGCGATCATTCATCTTTCTTCGTGGTTCTTTAAGGTGTTGTTAAACAAAAATAACTGGCGTTTTTACCTCCCGCTGGCAACACAAATCTTTCTTCTTTTTCACCTGAACCCGTGAGATAACTGCTGTGAATCTCTGCAATCAATTGGGCTGCAAAG
>DYNR01000071.1 GCA_020720945.1 Chthoniobacter flavus
TTTTTTCGATTTAGCCGTCAGGGGGTTGGCGCGGGAGGTTTTTGAAGCCACTTGGAGAGAGTGGTCGCCAGAATTTCTCTTTCGAGAGGTTTGGAGATGTAGTCGTCCATGCCGGCGGCGAGGCAGATTTCGCGGTCGCCTTTCATTGCGTTTGCGGTCATGGCAATGATGGGTGTGTGGTTTTGTTTCTCGCGGATGGCTTTGGTCGTTTCGTAGCCGTCGAGTTCGGGCATCTGGCAATCCATGAGAATCAGGGCGAAAGATTTTCCGGCGATTTTTTCTAATGCTTCGATGCCGTTGTTGGCGATTTCGGTGTTTGCGAAGCCGAGGGTTTCGAGCAAGCGTTTGGCGATGAGCTGGTTAATGAGATTGTCTTCGACGATGAGGATGGGGGTTGCCGTCTGGGAAGGGGCATCGCCGAGGGCGGGCGAAAGAAGGGCGGGAGCTGCGGGTTCGTTTTTAGGGAGTGCGGCGGAAAGAGGGTCGATGAGGGCGAAGGCGGCGGTGAACCAGAAGGTGGAGCCTGCGCCTTCTTGGCTGGAAAGCCCGCATGATCCGCCCATTCTTTCGGCGAGGTTTTTGCTGATGGCCAAGCCGAGTCCCGTGCCTCCGTATTTCCTGCTGGTGGAATCGTCCACTTGGGTAAAGGCGGAAAAGAGGGAGCTTTGTTTTTCGGCGGGGATTCCGATGCCCGTGTCCGCCACTTCAAAGCGCAAAAGAAGGGGGGAATCGGTGTCGGTATTTTCTTTTTTGACGAGGACGGAAATGGAGCCTCGGTCGGTAAATTTGATGGCGTTGCCGAGGAAGTTGAGGAGGATCTGGCGGATGCGGTGGGGGTCGCCGAGCAAGAGAGGGGGAATTTCGGGGGCTACGGTGCAAGAGAAAGCGAGATTTTTTTCTGCGGCGCGGACCCGCATGAAATCCGCGATGTCTGCGAGGGTCGAACGGAGGTCGAAAGCGATGGACTCGATGTCGAGTTTTCCGGCTTCGATTTTCGAGAAATCCAAAATATCGTTGATGATGGTCAGGAGGCTTTCGGCGGAAGATTTAAGTGTTTGGATATCTTGGAGTTGCGTCGAGGAGAGAGGGGATTCCGCCAGGAGTTGGCACATCCCGATGATGCCGTTCATCGGGGTGCGGATTTCGTGGCTCATGTTTGCGAGGAAAACGCTTTTTGCGTGGGTGGCTTTTTCGGCGGCATCGCGCGCGCGGGCGAGTTCCTGCGTTCTCTCAAAAACGCGGGCTTCGAGGTTTGCGGTGCTATCGGCGATTTTTGCCGCCATGAAGTTGAAGCTGCGGGTCAGCGCGCCGATTTCATCGTCCCGCCAGTCCGAGACATGGGTGGAATAGTTGCCGGAAGCGATTTCCGATGCCCCTCGGGCAAGTTTTTCGACGCGGGAAATGACCATGCGGTCGAAGAGCAAAATGAGGAGCGTGAGCAGAACGATGGCGGCGGAGAAAAAAACGACAAAGAAAGGGGTCGAGAGGCGGGTGCCGACGAGGGAAAGAGAGTCCATGACGGCGAGGTTGAACCACCCGATGTCGCGGATGCTGGCGATGGCGACCAGGCGTTTTTTCCCGTCGATGGTGAGGTAAAGGGTTTCGGTGCTTTCGGGGTTTTCATCGGCAGAAAGGCGGAGCATGGCCGCTTTTAATTTTTCCCGTTCGGCGGAATCGGGGAGGTCATCGAAAATCGTATGAGCGAGGGAAGCGTCACGGTTTTCTGCGTTCAGTTCGATTTTTGCCGGGTTCGGGTGGGCTTGGATCGCGCCGTTCGCGTTGAGCAGGATGGAGTAAAAATTCGACTGGTCGCCCTGGGTGAGCATTTTGACGAAAGCGGAAATATCGATTCCGCTCCCGGCGACCGCGATGATTTTTCCGTTTTCGCGGACGGGGACATTGATCCAAACTTTGGTGACATTCAGGGCGACATCGACATTGGGGTTGAGCTGGTAATCCTCTTTGGTTTTGAGCAAGGCGAAGAACCAAGAATCTGCGGGGCGCGATGCCTCCAGAGTTTGCGTGAGTTCCCTGCCCCGGTAAGAGTCGTTTTTGTCGTTGAAGTAATAGTTTCTCGAATCGGCGAGGATGTAAAACCAGGAGCCGTCGCGGAAGGACTTGCGGTAGCTATCCAATTCCGCAAGAGCGAGTTGCTTGAGGTCGGGGTTTTCTTCATCGGTCGCCCAAGCACGCAAGAGCGGGGAGCGCGACATCTGGCGGGACAACGCGACCTCCATCAGGACAGGCGCGAGGATTCGCTCGCGGTCCACGAGGGCTTGCTGGGTGGCGAAGCGTTCCGCCAACCGGGAAACAATTTCGTTCGTCGCCCGGTCTGCCACCCAAAGCGAAACCGCTCCCGTCGCCAAAAAAAGCGAAAGCACCGCCAGCGTGAAACGGGAGCGGAGACGGGAAAAAAAAGGGACAGAACGAAAGGAAGTCATCGAGGGCAACAGAGAACCGGTAGGCGCAGGAGATTTTTGAAAACTCCCGCAAGGTGCTTATATAACTATCCGCGATTCAGGGCGGGACTTCAACCAGAAAAAAAACGGGTCAGGCGCGGACGGCGAGGGTTTTTCGGACTAGAAGCCCGATGACATCGCGCTCGCAATCGCCGGCAAGATTCGGCCCTGTGCTGGCAAAAAGCGGGGAGAGGCCGGGGTCGAGAACAAACTCCCAGAGCTTCCCGTAGTGGAGGAGTTCGTCCATGTGGGTGAAAACGACATGGGTGGTGCCGAGTTCCGCCGAGTGCTGGTAGAAATGTTTGATCAACTCGCGCTCGTAAGAAGTGTTGATGACGAGAACCCGCGAAGAGATGCCGTAATCGGAAAGTGCTTTGTGGAGGCGTTTTCGCGCTTTCGGATCCGAGATTGCGCCCGGCACATCGAAGTAAACAATGACATCGTTTTCCACTTGCATGAGCTCGGTGGAAGAGCGCAAAAGAGGGATTCCCAGAGCTTCGCAATACATCGCGAGAGCCTCGGTGGAGTTGGGTTCCTCGCCGTCGAGTTTCATGACGCAAGCCGGGCGGTTGCGGAGAAAAATTTCGGCGGCGAGCTGTTTGCAAAGGGCGGTGGTGGAGCCTGCTCCCGGGGAACCGAAAAAAGCGACGCGGCGCGTGGCGGCGACGATGGAGCGGCGGGGAATGGCGTTGCGGAGGTGGAGGACGGCGCGGGGGAAAGCCGTAGAAAGAGGGAGGCGTTGGATTTCTTGCCAATCGGGGTCTGCCGCAAAACGGAGGAGGAAAGAATCGGGGAGGCCTGCCCGGCGAAGGATGTGGACGAGGCGGCTTTCTGGTTGCTGGGTTTGCTGGGCAACCGGCGGCTCTTGAGAAAAGGGAGAAAGGGAATCTGCGGGGTTTGCGGAAGATTGCTGGCCGGCGATTTCCTGGTGAGATTGCGCGGGATGGGAGGATGGGGAAGCACTTGAACCCAAGGGCGTTGCGCTTGGGATGGACGAGGGCACTTCTGGGGATGGGGAGATCGCAGGATTTTGGGGGGCCGATAAATTGGGGGGAGGAGCCTCGACCTCCGGAATGCACGCAATGACTTCCAGCTTCGGGGCGCGCAAAAAACGGGCGAGCCCTTCCCCTTCGATTTGACGGACGGAAAGGACTTTTGCGGTTTCGCCCAGCTTATCGCGGATCGCATTTGCAGCTTCCGCCGCGGAAGCGACGACGAAGCGGTAGCGTTTTCCCGGGACGATGCCCGAATCGGCGGAGGAGGTGCTCACTAGGTCGATGACTCTTCTGGGCTACCAGCGCAGCCCTGGGGCAAAAAGGCGGGTTCGGCGAGACATTCCATGGCAGGCTAGGGAATTAAGCTGCTGGCTGGTAAGCATTTCTGACGGACAAGGCCGGCACGGCGCGAGAGAAAGAAGCGGCGGGCGAAATCGTGTTTTTCAGCAAGAGCTGTTCGTTTTCGCGGCTTAGGAGCAAAAGTTTGAGGAGTTTTTTCATGACGAGATTTCTCAGTTCAGCCACGGGGCCGGGGTGGAGAACATCCGTAAATGAATGCTGTCTGAGCTCGACAAGCAAGGAAGAAATTTGGCCGATGATGTGTTTTTTCTTATCGACCCAAGAAGAGCCATCGCTGCCGTTGCAGCGGAGGTCGGTGTTTTCCTCCTGCATGAAGTTTTCGACTTCGTCGCAGAGGTTCGAGTAGTGGTTGAGGAGTTCCAGGTTCATTTTTTTCAGGTCGCGAAGGACGGTTGATTTTTCGGGTTAAAGGAAAAGGAAAATGGGAGGGATGGGGGGAGGCGGTTTGCCGAGTCGGGGAGAAATCTCCGCAGGCAGCGGCAAACCGCCGGCTTGCCATCCGTGGCGCATTAACCTTGTAGAAGCCGCATGACCGACTGGGCGGACTGGTTGGCTTGGGCCAGCATGGCTGTCCCTGCCTGCTGGAGAATGTTGAAACGGGAGAGCTGGGTGCTTTCCGCAGCGACATCCACATCGAGGATGCGGCTGTTTGCCATTTCGAGATTGTTCTTGTTGACGACGAGCATATCCTGGGCGAAGCCGATCCTGCTGGCTTCGGCACCGTTTTGGGCGCGCATGGTCGCCAGTTCTTGGAGCGCCGTGTTGATTGTGGAGACAGCAGCCGTGGCTCCCGTCGCAGAATTGATCGCGGTGGAGGCTGCGGCGATGGACGTGGCGATGTTGCCAGTGGTCAACCCGTGCTTGGTGATATTCATGGAAGAAGTGGAATCTTCGTTCGTGTAAACCGCCGCCGGAGTCGAAGACGAGGCAAACATCGAAACCCCGTTGAATTTTTCTCCCGCCAAATCCTGTATCTGTGTCTGGAGGGCGGAAAATTCGGTCTGGTAGTTTGCGGTGTCAGAAGTCGTTTTGGTGACATCCTGGGCGAGGATTGCCAGTTCCGACATACGGGTCAACACCTTGCTCACCGAGGAAAACGCGCCGTCCTGGGTCTTCAGGAACGATTGGGCGTTTGCCAGGTTGATGTTGGTCGCTTCCGTGCGGCGGATTGCCGCCGTCATTTTCATGGACACCGCCAAGCCACCGGCGTCATCCGCCGTGCTGACGATCCGGGAACCGCTCGAAAGCCTTTGCAGGCTCTTTTGCAAGCTGGAGTTCGTTGTGCTCAGGTTGCTTGCGGCAACGCTGGCAGATGTGTTTGTATTGATTGAAATAGACATGGTCTTGTTCTGTTAAGGTTAATGCGGCTGTCATTGACAAGCCGACGAAGAATGAGCAACAGCCGTGCCAAGTTCGTTACGCAGTTTCGTAACTCGTTGTTTTTCAATGAGATAAACAATTAAATTATTTTTTAAGCCCTGCGGCATCCTCTTTTTCGGCCGGTCTCTAGCGGGCAATTTTTTCCCTTTTTCGGGGGGGTGGCACCAGTGGGGATGGGAAAAAAATGCTTTTTTTCAGGGTTTCGGGTTGCCTGAAAGGGGCGTTTGGAGTTGTATCGGGTTCCTACGAGAATGAAAAAAGCAGCAGTTTTTTGGGTGGCGGTATTCGCCGTTATGGTGGCGACGGCGGTGGGGGAAGTCCGGTTGCCCGCGATTTGGTCGGATCACGCCGTGGTGCAAGCGGGGCGCGAGTTTCCTGTTTGGGGTTGGGCGGATGCGGGGGAACCGGTATCGGTATCCATCGGCGGAAAAGAAGCCACGGCATTGGCGGACGGGGCGGGCAAGTGGCAAGTCCGGTTCGGCGCGTTGGAGGCGGGAAAAAAATACACGCTGGAAGTGCGGGGGAAAAACCAGTTGCGGGTGGAAGACATTTTGGCCGGGGAGGTGTGGCTGTGTTCCGGGCAATCCAACATGGAATGGCCCGTAGAAAAATCGGCCGACCCCGAAAAGGAAGCGGCGGCGGCGGACTTCCCGGAAATCCGTTTTTTTGATGTCAAGAACTCCGCGAAACGAGAGGCGCAGGAAGATGTTGCCGGGGTGTGGCAGGTTTGTTCGCCGGAAGTGGCGGCAAAAAACTCGGCGGTCGCTTACTATTTTGGCAGGGAGTTGTTCCGGGAAAAGAAAACCCCGGTAGGGCTGGTTGTCTCCGCGTGGGGAGGGACGCCGGGGGAGGCGTGGACATCGCTGGAAGCGCTTGAAGCAGAAGAAGATCTGCTGCCGATTGTGGCCAGATACGAGCAGGGCTTGAAAGACGAACCCCAGTTGCGCAAACAATATGATGCGGCGGCGGCTAGCTGGAAACTGCACTTGGAAGAATGGATCGACGGCGGGGCCTACGAAGACCCGGGGAACAGGGCGGTGTTTAAAGGCTGGGGAGACCCCGGGTTTGACGACGGCGGATGGGAGAAAACGAATATGCCTATGTCCTTCTCGCGGATGGGGTTAAAGATAGACGGAGCCGTATGGTTCCGCAAGGGAGCGGAGGTGCCCGCAGCATGGGAAGGAAGGGACTTGATTTTGAATTTGGGGACGATCGACGATTACGATGTGGCGTATTGGTGCGGGAAAAAAGTGGGGAGCACGGGAAAAGAGACACCGAACTTCTGGACGGTGGAGCGCGCATATCGCATTCCTGGAGAATTAGTTAAGGCGGGAGATGCCCTGATCGCAGTGCGGGTTTTCGACAAGTCGGGAGACGGCGGTTTCATGGATTCGGCAAACACCCTTTTCTTGGCGCTCGCGGAACCGGCACCCGGAGAAAAGAAAAAAATACCGTTGGCAGGGGAATGGGCCTATGCGGTCGAGCACCGCTTCGAGGAGCCCCAGTTCAAGCCGTATCGGAGCACCCTGCAGTGGTTGCGCGGGGGAGACCACGAGCACGCTCCCGGCAACTTGTATAACGCGATGATTGCGCCGATCGAGAAGTATCCCGTAGCGGGTGTGCTGTGGTATCAAGGCGAAAACAATGTCGGGAGAGCGAAGCAATACGCGGTGGTGCTCAAGGCACTCATCGGGTCGTGGAGGCAAAAACGGGAACAGCTTGGACAAAAAGCGGAAATGCCGTTTTTGATTGTTCAACTCGCTAATTACGGGGCGCAAAAAAAGCGGCCTTCGGAAGCGTCGCTGGCGGAGTTGCGCGAATCCCAAAGCCGTTTGCTGGAAATGAAAGGCGTGGGGCTAGCGACGGCGGCGGATTTGGGGGAAGAGGACAACATTCACCCAAAAAACAAGCAGGCGGTGGGATTCCGTTTGGCCCGCGAGGCGTTGGCGAGAGTTTACGGGAAGAAGGTCGCGCACCAGGGGCCTTCTGTAAAAGGGGTGGATTTTGTCAAAGGGGAAGCGAAAGTGCATTTCCGGGCTGAAGGGAAAGAGGACGGCAAATTGGTTGTCAAAGGCGGGAAAGTAAAAGGCTTTGCCCTGGCCGGAGAAGACAAGGAATTTCACTGGGCAGAAGGACGGGTCGAGGGCAACACGGTTATCTTGTCGTCTCCCGAAGTAACGAAGCCCGTGGCAGTCCGTTACGCATGGGCGGCTTCGCCAGAAATGACGATTTACAACGAAGCGGGTTTCCCTGCTCTCCCCTTCCGCACGGACTCTTGGCAAGGGCTGACGGACTCGGCGCGTTGACCAACGATGCGGATTTAAGAGAGGAAGCGATTCCATGAGTGTCTGTAACGGAAAATCGGTATGCTGTTCGCCCCATGAGTTTGCGGTATGATGATTTGAGCAGGGAGGAGTTGATCCGGCTCCTCGATGCGCGGGACAGGCGGGATGCCACGCGCTTTGGCCTCGTGTGGGAGGCGAATGAAATCGAACGGGAGCGGGCGCTCAACGGGGATTTTGTTGCGCTGGACTTGGACAAAACGCTTTCGTGCGGGGAGGCTCCTTTTCAAAACCTCATCATCGAGGGGGATAATTTTGATGCGCTGCGCCACTTGCGGATGTGCTATGCGGGCAAGGTGAAGTGCATTTACATTGACCCGCCTTACAACACGGGGAATAAGGATTTTGTCTATAATGACCGCTTCGTCGATAAGGAAGACGGTTGGCGGCACTCGAAATGGTGCGAGTTTATGTTCCAACGCCTCACCCTCGCCAAAGACCTCCTCACCCAAGACGGCGTGATTTTTGTTTCGATTGATGGCACCGAAATTTACTCATTGGGGTTATTAATGAATAAAGTTTTTGGTTTGGATAAAAATATAGGAACATTGATTTGGAAAACGCGGAAAAGTGTCGATAGCAGGAATATTTCCGGGCTTTCTGCTGACCATGAATACATTTTAGTATTCGGAAATGTCGATGCTCGTTTTCGCGGCGCAAAAAAAGATACGGAAAAATATTCTAATCCTGACAACGATATTCGCGGTCCATGGATGTCCGATAATTTGGTTGGACTAGCAACAAAAAGCCAGCGTCCCAATTTGCACTATGAGTTAATCCATCCTCAAACGGGCATTCATTATCCATGTCCGGAAAAGGGGTGGCGATATTCGCAGGAAACGATGCGGGTTAAAATAGAAGAAGGGCGAATCCTTTGGCCGTCGAAACCATCTGGCAGACCCCGCCATAAAAAATTTTTCTTCGATCTTCAAAGTGAATTTACTGGGTTTTCTTCGATTCTTGATGCACCGACTACGCAGGACGGAACCCGTGAAGTCAATAACTTCGGGGTTGGACATTTATTTTCTTTTCCAAAACCGAGCGAATTGATTCGTATTTTGTTAGAGCAAGCAACCAACCCTGGCGACCTGATTCTTGATTTTTTTGCTGGGTCGGGGACGACGGCGCATGCCGTGTTAAAGCTCAATGCCGAGGACGGGGGCAAGCGCCGTTTTATCCTTGTTTCCAGCACCGAAGCGACGGAAGAAGAGCCCGAGAAAAACCTTTGTCGCGCCGTGTGCGCCGAGCGCGTGCGGCGGGTCATCCGGGGCTATGCGGAGCATCCGCCATTGGGTGGCGATTTTGCGTATTTGCGGTGTCGGCGCATCCCGGCGGGAGATTTGATCGAGATCGAGCATGAGCAGGTGTGGACGGCACTGCAAATGATCCATTGCAGGGGCATTGCACCCTTCGAGCAGGGGGATTTCCTTTTGTCGGAGGAAGACGATTTTGCCCTTGTGTATGTGGCACGGTTTTCCAAAAAGATGGTTTCCGCCCTACGGAAAGCAGTCGAGGAGGTCGCCTCCGTCATCGTTTATTCGTGGCAACCCGAAGCCCTGCGCCAGGCATTGCGCCTGGGCAGTGTGCAACACGAAGCGATCCCCGAAAGCCTTGCGCGGAGGTTCGGCATACGCTAATGTTATGAGCAAGCAAACGCTAAAAGGGTTTCAAGAGGAGGCGGTAAAAAGCGGCGTGGGTCTCTTTGCTGCGGCAAAGGCGTTGCTCGATGCGGCGGGGGAGGATGCGGTGGGGAAGCGGGCTGCCGTGAATCACAATGGCTATTTGCTGATCGAAGCGCCTACGGGGGCAGGAAAAACCCTCATTGCGGGGACGATCGTCGAAAACTTCAGCCATCTGGAAAAGGTCGTCTGGTTTTGGTTTGCGCCGTTCAAGGGGGTGACG
>DYNR01000072.1 GCA_020720945.1 Chthoniobacter flavus
ATCCAAATGCTTTGCAACAACGCAAAGCCGATCATGATGACTAGGGCGAAGGTGCCGCCATAACTGATGAGAGGAAGCGGAAGTCCCGTGATGGGCGTGATGGAAATCGTCATGCCGATGTTCATGAAAACATAGGTGAACATCATCATGACAATCCCGCTGGCGAGAAGACGCCCGAGGTCGTCCTCGGCGTAAAAAGCGATATAAAGCCCTGTCATTAAAGTAATTGCGAAAAGAGAAATCAAGGCGACCCCTCCGATAAAACCGTGCTGTTCCGCCATGGCAGAAAAGATAAAGTCGTTGTGGACAATCGTGCTCGGAAGAAAGCCGAGTTTATTTTGCGTATTTTCTTCGTGGAGGCCCTTACCGGTCATGCCGCCGCTCCCGATTGCGATGAGGGATTGGTTGATCGTCCAGCTTACGCCGAGAGGGTCGATATCCGGATCAACGAAAGCAACGATGCGGTCTCTCTGGTAAGCTTTTAAGCCGAAATTGACCGCGAGAGGGATAGCGATTACGACAAGCAAAATCATCACGATCAGGTAGCGCTTGGGAATGCCGGCGACGAAGAGCATGCAAAAAATCACGGGCCCCCACACGATAGTGGCACCGAGGTCAGGCTGGACGATGATCAAAATGCAAGGGATTCCCGCGATGATGCCGCAGCCGATGATGCGTAAAATGGCCGGGAGCCTGCGGAATTGGCTCAAGAAAAGGGAAAGGATCAAAATCCCGAAGATCAAGGCAAACTGCGAGGGTTGAATGCTGATGGGACCAAGATCGATCCAGCTTTCGCTGCCGTAACGCTCGACTCCGATGAACCGCACGGCAACAAGCAATACGACAGAACCGAGGTAGAGAGGAATCGCTCCCCAACGAATCCATCGGTAGTCGATCAAAGAAAGGACGAAAAAAATCGGGGCTCCGATCGAGAGCCAAAGAATTTGGTTTCTATAAAAGACTGGCTCGCGGAAGTATGAGGCACTGTGAATCGAGTAGATGCCTGCAACTGCCAACACAAACATCATCAGCAGAAGAAGCCAATTCATTCCAAAGAATTTGCGGATTAGCGGGTGCATGATTATCGCTTGCGGGTTTGTTTAACCGCAAATGCCGAGAAGAAGAAAGCTTTGTTTTTTAGATTTGGCTTGAAAAAAGAGGAAAACCGGATGCTGCTATCGCAAACCATTGATCTGAAGCAAGTTACGACATCCGCTTCGAGCATAAAGAACACGGAAAACGGGATGGAACAACGCACGGGAGCCTCGGCGTCTCCCGCCATTCTCAACCTCCCGACTGCCCTTTTTCGGTTCATGAGTTTTCTTCGGCTTCCGCCCTCGTTTCAAATCGGGTGAAGCTTTTCAAGAAGGTCAACGGAACTTCGCCGATCGGCCCGTTCCGCTGTTTTGCGATGATCAGCTCGGCTTGCCCTTCCAGTTCTTTGCGCTCTTCATCGTCTTTGGCGTAAACTTCTGCCCTGTAAAGGAGACCGATCACATCGGCATCTTGCTCGATGGAACCCGATTCGCGCAAATGGGACATCATGGGGCGCCCCCCACCTTTTTCATCTGGTTGGCGGTTTAACTGGGCAAGAACGATGATCGGAATTTTGAGTTCTTTGGCTAGCGCTTTGAGTCCTGCAGAAATTTCGGCGACTTCCAATTGGCGGTTTTCTTGCCCGCGCTTGGAAGGGGAACGCAAAAGAGTCAAGTAGTCCACGACGATCAAAGAAAGGTTGAAGCGGGTGTGGATACGGCGAGACTTTGCCTTGAGTTCCAAAATGCTAAGAGCCGGGGTGTCGTCAATGATAATTTTTGAATTGAAGAGACTTTCGGCGGCCCCGCGCAATTTCGTGAAGTCCGCTTTGGAGACAAAGCCGCTTCTCAGGCGACCCATGTCAATTCTTGCCCGCGAGCAGAGGAGTCGTTGGACGAGCTGCTGGGAACTCATTTCCAAGCTGAAAATAGCAACAGGCAAACCGGTGTCCAAGGCGACATACTCGGCGACATTCATGGCGAAAGCAGTCTTACCCATGGAAGGCCGCGCCGCCACGATGATCATTTCTCCCGCATGCAAGCCGTTGGTCATTTGGTCTAGCTTGCGGAAGCCCGTGGCAAGCCCAGTGAGGCTTCCCTTGGATTGGATCATCTTATCAATCTGGTCCATCGCAAGCATCACTTCTTCTTGGATGCTTTGGAAATCGGCTTGCGAGCGTTGCTCTCCGATTTCCAAAACCCGTTTTTCCACTTCGTCCAGAAGGAGTTGCACATCTCCCTGCTCGTCGTAGGAGCGGGCAGCCAGTTCCGTGCAGGTCAATATGACTTTGCGGAGCAGGTATTTTTCCTGCAAAATTTGCAGGTAATATTCCGCGTTGACCGCCGCCGGGACGAAAGTGAGGATATCCGAAAGGGCGGCAGCTCCGCCGACTTTATCCAAGAGATTTTTATCGATGAGCCATTGCGTGACCGTGATGAGGTCGATCGGTTTGCCTGAATCCCCTTCGGTCTTCAAAAGCTCGAATAAAATCGCGTGCGCGGGATTGTAAAAATGCTCGGTAGAAATTCCGCGCTCCGTGCAGTTGTCGATAACGGTTTTAGGAGAAAGGAACATCGAGCAAAGAACGCCTTTTTCCGCATCGATGCTTTGGGGCAGTTGCCGGTGTCCTTCGGGAAGATAATCCTCGCTTTTCTTTTTCTTGGGTCTTGCAGCAGTCTTCGTTGCAGATTTCTCTGAAGAGGACGCTTCTTGGCGGGGAGGAAGTTCGGACATAGGAATTGATGCGGAGAGAGTTAGAAAAAACAGGGCTCAGGCAAGCGAAAGACAAAGAGGGGAAGGAAAAATTCCTCCCCCTGTTCGCAAAAAATTTTTTCCGAAACGCCAAGCCAATCTGAGGCGATAGACCAGCAACTCCGGGAACCGACGCAGAACTTGATGCACCGAGTTCATCGTGCAACGAAAAAAACGGCGGCAGTTATAGAAAAACCTATTCGGCTGCTTCGGAGTCTTGACTCGATCTGCGTTTGCGTCTTTCGCCTTCTTCCGCTGCTGCAGGAACCGCTTTGACAGGGGCTTTTACTGTGACTTTCAGAGATGCCGTCACTTGGTGCGGCAACTTGACTTCTACAGCGTGCGTGCCGCTTTCCTTCAAAGCCCGGTCGAGGACGATTGCGTGCTTCGGGAGCGATGCGCCTTTGAGTTCTGCGATCAAACGATCCGTGATGTCTTTGTGGGAAACGGAGCCGAACGCTTTGCCGGATTGCCCGGTTTCGAGTTCGAAAGAAAGTTCCAGTTTGCCGATCTTCCGAGCAAGCTCTTCGGATTCGGTTAATTCACGGGCTTCGCGTTCCGCCCGTTTGGCTTTCAAGTGGTTGATTTGGCGCACGGACGCAGAGGTTGCTTCGATAGCTTTCCCTGTGGGCAAGAGGAAGTTGCGCGCGTAACCGGGACGCACTTTTACCACATCGGCTTCTGCACCGAGGTTCGGGATATTTTCTGTAAGGATGATTTCAGCGTGTGCCATATTGTTTAAAAGTCGGATCGCCAATAGTGCGTTTTTTTTACGGCTTGTCAAGGGAATCGGCAGAATTTCCAAAAAAAACCAATCTTGCGGAATGCTTTTTAAGATATCTGCTTTTGGGTGGGCCCGTCGCTGGCACGGGTTGGTTTACCCCTGCCAAAAGGCACCGAGAACACACGAAACAAAGCGGAGAAAAAACTCAGATTTTGTATAACTCGTTGATTTTCAACAATAGAAAAAACAACTGCGGAGCTTGGTTTTCCTGGCGAGGGCCGCGCTGAAAACCCGCGCCGAAAACCCCGTTTTTTCACTCGATCGGAACGCTCTGCCGCAACGCTTTCGTGGCCATCCGGGCAGTCTTCACCACCGCCCAAACCGTGAAGAATAACCCCGCGATATACAGGAACCATGTCCATGGTCCGTTGTCGGAAATTTTAAGTTGGGTTCTCGCCACGGCCCCAAGCAACGCTCCCGCATAGGAATACGCCGCGCTGAAGGGAAGAAATCCCAAAAACGAGGCGACCGAAAAACGCGTGAGCGAAATTTGCGTCACCCCCGCGATGTAGCTGACCAAGCTGTGAGGCACGATGGGCGAAATCCTGCTGACTAAGATCACCTGCCATCCTTCCCGCTCGATCGCCCGGTCTAACGCGAGAAACTTCGGGCTGTGCGACAGATGCCGCAACACGAAATTACGCAACAAATACCTGCCCGTCAAAAAATTAACCGTCGCAGCAACCGTGGAACTGAATGTGACCAGCAACGCCCCCCACCAAAAACCATAAATCGCCCCCGCCCCAACCGTCAAAAACGAACCCGGCAGAAAAAAAATGCAGGTTAAGGCATACAGAAACATGAACCACAAAACACCGATCCAACCGCTGTCTTGAATCCAATCCATGCTCGAGGAGAGCCACTGCAACCACGCTTCTTCCATCTCCATCTATTCACACCCCAGACTCGCCCCCCCGTCAACAGACTTTTCTCCCTAAAAAATACTGGCTATGCCGACGGGCAATGGGAGGCGAGAGGGCAGGAGACGCAAGCGGGTTTCCGGGCGGCGCAAACCGCCCGCCCGTGGCTGATGAGCCAGTGGCTGAGGTCTTTCCAAGAGTCTCGGGGAAAAAGTTTTATGAGGTCGGCTTCCACTTTTTTCGGGTCGTTGTGCCCGCTCAACCCCAAGCGGCGGGAAAGGCGGCCGATATGGGTGTCCACGACCATTCCCGCATTGATTCCAAACGCATTGCCGAGAATGACATTTGCGGTTTTTCTGCCAACGCCGGGAAGGCTTTCTAACGCGGAAAGCTCTTTCGGGACTTCACCGCCGTAGTCCCGCAACAAAGCGACAGCGCAGGCGCGCAGGTTTTTTGCTTTGTTTCGGAAAAAGCCCGTGGAATGGATGAGCGATTCGAGTTCTTCTTGGCTGACGGCGGCGAAACTTTCTACCGAAGGAAGGCGGTCAAACAAAACGGGGGTTACAAGATTCACGCGTTTATCCGTGCATTGGGCGGAAAGAACCGTCGCGACGAGCAACTCCCAAGGAGAGCGAAAGAGCAGGGCGCAATGCGCGTCGGGATAAAGCTCGGGAAGTCGCCCGAGCAACCAAGTCGCCCGTTGCTTCCGGTTCATGGTTTCGCGAGGTTTTTGGCTTTTTCTTTTGCTTGGGCAGCAAATGGCGAGGTGGCGTATTTGGTTTCGATGTCTTGGTAACAACGCAAGGCGAGAGCCCTTTGCCTTTTTTGAAAATTCGGGTCCTTGGATTCCGCCGCCTGTTTTTCGAGCAACTGGGCGCCGAGCCAGAGACCTTCGGCGACCGCGGGCGACACGCTTCCGTAGAACTGCTGGATTTTCAGGTAGTAATCGATGGCCGCGCCGAGAGCGTCCGTTTTGGCAGCTTCGGAAGCGGCTTGCAAGTATTTGCTTTCCATGATCT
Organism: Chthoniobacter flavus; assembly: GCA_020720945.1. Classification (GTDB taxonomy): domain Bacteria; phylum Verrucomicrobiota; class Verrucomicrobiia; order Chthoniobacterales; family DYNR01; genus DYNR01. Next base: position 5,451 of record DYNR01000072.1, read on the forward strand.
TACCTCCGAGGAGCATCGCATTGGCACGCAATTCGTTGTTTGCGGCGGGGGCGCGGATGATTGCGGGGATGCGCCGTAGCGCGGCATCTGCGTCTCCGGCGGCAAACTCGGCTTGCGCGATTCCGTAATCGACCTCGAGCATTTTTGGGAACCATGGGTAGAGCGTTTTCAATTCGGAAAAAAGTTTGCCTGCCGCGGAAAAATTTTTTTCTCGTTGGGCGAGTTTTGCTTTTCCGAAAAGCGCGGAAGACTGGGCGGTTTGGATGGTGGCATTCGCTTTGTTTGGCTCGGTGCCGTTTGGTAGCGGGTAATCTGCAAGTAGTTTTGCGTAAACAGATTCCGCGAGAGGCGTTTCATTGTGCTCCAAAAGGGCGGAGGCGAAAAGGTCGAGGTCTGAGGGCGGGAAAAGAATGGACTCTTGATAGGCGGCTTTCATTCCGGCAAGAGCGTCTGGGGAAGAAGGGTTTGCGGATGCGGCGGCGAGGGCGAAACGGAGTTTGTTGGAAAGAGGAGCGGGGGCGTTCGCCGCGATTTCGGAAACGGCGACGGCGAGTTGGTCCCGCGTTTGAAAGCCGGCAGACGCGAGGGAGATGGACGCGGACAAGAAGCGTTTCACTGCGCTATCCGCTTCTTGCGAGGTCGGGAAACGGGTTAAAATTTCTTTGGAAGCTTTGGTTGCCTCGTTCATTTTTTCTTCCCAAATTGTCTTTTCTTCTGGCGGGAGTGCTTGGAAACGCCCGAGCGACTCTGCCCATTGAGAAGAAAAATCCGCGAGCCGCAAAAGTGCCGAGGGAACCGAAGGGGAGTTCGGGTAACGCAAAAGAAATTCTGCATAAAGAGCGGTCGATTCTTTGCGGCGAGAGAGACGGAAGGCAGATTGCCCGAGCCAATCGTAAGCGAGAAAAACCCTTTCGTCATTCGGGTATTTGGCGAGGTAGGAGGAAATCAGGGCATCGGCTTCCACCTGGTTTCCTGTTTTTGCAATTTGTTGGGCGCGAAGGAAATAGGTAATCGGAGCGGGCGAGGTTTCCGGGTATTTTTCGGCGATGGTCGCCAGGGACGCGAGAGCTTCGTCCCCGCGTCCAAGGGCGAACTGGGCCAAGGCGAGCGAATACCAGGCATTCGCGAGCATTTCGCTGCTGGAGGCTTCGGCGATGGAGGCTTTGAGCAGAGGGATGGCAGCTTCTGACGCACCTTTTTGCTGGGTTGCAAGGGCAATCCAATAACGGGCTACGGTGGCGTGGGATGCCGCCGGGTTTTGCTTGAGCGCGGCTTGAAACAGCCCGATCGCTTTATCCCATTGCTGGGAACGAAAGGCGATGTCCGCCAAACCCATTTTTGCCGCAAGGAGTTCTTCGGGCTGGGTGGAAGTTTTGAGGGTCGATTCAAAAGTCGTTTGCGCGTCCTTGAGATTGCCTTGCGAAGCTTGGGCCGATGCGATTGCCAGGCGCGTTTTTTTTGCGGCACTGCCTTTTGGGTATTGGTCGAGCGATGCCTTGAAGTAGGACATTGCAGTATCGGAGTTTCTTACGGCGGGATCCGGGTGCTGCAAAAAAAGATTGCCGAGCGCAAACGGGAGCGTTTCGCCCAGCGGGTTCCCTGCGGATTTTTCTTGAAATTGGTCGTAGCAGGCGATGGCCTCCGCCGCCCGTTCTTGGCGGATGTAGGCCATGGTCAAAAGGCTCAATGCGCGGGCTTGCTCTTCGGGTTTTTCCAGAGAAGGCAGGGCGTGGCGGAGAATGGCGAGAGGTTTGTTTGTTTCGCCGCGTTGAAAAAATATCTCCGCTTGGCGCAACCAAGAGAGGGGTAAGGAGTCAGGTTTTGAACGGGTTTCGGAGAGTTTTTCGCGGAGGCGAGCGAGGTCTTTTTCTAGCGATTCCGATGCGTTTTTTGAGGGTGCTTGTTTGCGCCGGTCGGATAAAACAGCGATTTCCCGTTCTAGGTCGGCCGCCATTTCTCCGGCAGGTTCAACGGAGCGATAAACGGAGAGAGCGTTTTCGTAAAGGGCGGGACGGTCTTTTTCTGTAGCTCTGCTTGCCTCGTAAGAAAGTATCTCGCCGAGCTGAAATTTCGCGTCATCTAGGAGCACTGGATTGCTCTTTTTCTCGACGATTTCCCCGAGCAATTTTTTTGCGAGAGCCAAAGAGTCGGAGGCTTTTTGGCGGTTTGCTTTTTCTCCTTTTGCGAACTCTTTAGTTGCCGCTGTTGCGTGGAGGATGGCGAGGAGAAAATCGGATTCTTGGATGCTCGGGCTAGAAGAAAACTCTTGTTTGTTTTGCTCTAACAGGAGTTGGGCGGCGGCGGTGTCGCCATTTTGAAATTTTGCCAAAGCGAAGCTAAAACGCACGGCTTCGGCTTGTTCGGTTTTTGGGTGCTTTTCCAAAAAACGCGTGAATTTGTCAAAGGCTATTTGAAAGGATAGTTTTCGCTTGCTGTCAGAAACGGGCAGGCTGGCGGCTTTGGCTGCATAGACTTTGGGGATGAACGCCGCGATCGACAAAACGCGTTCTTGCGGAAGTAACGGATCCGCAATTGCTTTCTCAAAAAAAGAAAGGGCTTTGTCGTATTCCCTCAAGTAGTAATAGGAAAAACCGAGTTGCTCGGTGGCCCGTGGCACAAGCGCGTCCGACGAGTAGTTTTGCAACAATTCTTGGTAAACCTGCGCGGCACCCGCATAATCTCCGCCCACAAACAGTTCGTCAGCTTTTTGGTTTCGTTGTGCGGCAGCGGGCGATTGCGCGTTTGCCGAAAAAAGAAAAAAGACGCTTCCGAGCAAAGCCGTAAAAAAAATGCGGGCGGAAACAGGGAAGAAAGAGATGGGGGAAAAGAGGATTCCTGGAAAAGCGAGACTCTGGCAAAGTCCAGGCTCCCCCTTATTGGGAAAAGGGTTCATGCTGGTCGGGAGTGTATTGGGTTTGACGGAGAGGAACAACAGGAAACTGGGAAAAAAGCGAAGTTCAGCCTCGTGTCAAAGTGTGGAGTGTGATTTCGGGCGGACAGAAAAAGCGAATCGGGACACCGCATCCACCCGTTCCTGGCGAGGTGTAACCTTGCATGGTTCCCTCCTTCCACCCACCGGAAAACATTTGCGGCGGGACTTGGACATTTTTGACGATAGGCTTGCCGTTGGGCCAGCAAATTTGTCCTCCGTGCGTGTGCCCGCAAAGAAAAAAATCAATGCCCGCCGCCGATGCTTCGGTATAGGTTGAAGGGGAATGGGAAAGTAAAATTTTGCAAGCGGATGCGGGGACTCCGACGAGAGCGCGCCGCAGATCGTTGCCACGAAAAAAACGGGGGTCGTCCACTCCGACAAACCACAAAGAACGCTCTCCGCTTCCCCCGAAACGCCAAGATTCATTAAGCAAAAACCGGATGCCGACCGATTCCAGACGGGCAACGAGATGGAGCAAATCGTGGTTTCCTGGAACCGCCAGCGGGGTTTTTCCCAGCAAGGGAATGAGCGGTTCCAGCAAGCCGATAACTTCTTCTTGCGGACGAAGAACCAAATTTTGAAAATCGCCCGTGATGACCGCTTGGTCGAAACGGACACCGCGCAAAATTTTTTCGCAACGCCCGATGATCGCGGGTGCCAAGTCGAGATGCAAATCAGAAATTTGCAAGATGCGGAACCCCTCAAACTCGGACGGCAAATTCGGCAATGCAACCCTCCGCTCCACCAAGGCTACGGCATGAAAATTCCGCATCCCCGTTTTATACATCCCGACCATTCGTAAAATCGTGGCATACCACCAGTCTTTGTCTCGCAACTTTTTAGCAATGGGCGAGCGTTGCGCATGACGCAGCTTTGCGCGAATCAAACGGCGTTCGTATTCTCGGCGGCGCTCCAGGTTTTCTGCACCCATCCTTTCGGCAAATCTCGCAAAGTCCTCGGACGATAGATCGTCCGGCAGTCCCGCATTTTGCTCCTTGAAATTTTCGCTCCGAAATCCCACCTGCATTCCTTCCTTTTCGTTTTA
>DYNR01000344.1 GCA_020720945.1 Chthoniobacter flavus
GTGCTGGCGAGTTCTTCGGCACTTGCTGCCGCATTCTGGGTTGTTTCGTTCATGGCAGAAACGGATTTCGCAACTTGGGTGATCCCATGTTTTTGATCCGAAGATGCAGAGGTAATTTCTGCAACCAACCCATCAACGAGTTTTGTTTTTTCGGCAATTTGTGCAAAAACCGCCTCCACGCTTTTGCTTGTTTCGACCCCCTGATCCGTCTTTTTCGATGAGTTTTCGATTTTTTCCGATGTTTCCCTAGATGCCGCAGCGCTTCGTTGCGCCAAGTTACGGACTTCGTCGGCAACGACCGCAAAGCCAGCACCCGCTTCCCCTGCTCGGGCGGCTTCAACGGCGGCATTGAGTGCCAAGATATTTGTCTGGAAGGCGATTTCGTCGATCGTTTTGATGATTTTCGAAATCTCTATGCTGGAGGTTTTCACTTCGTCCATGGCTTCGGACATTTTGCGCATTTCACCCGTCCCTTGTTCGACGAGTTGACGGGCTTGAACCGTGGTGGCATTCGCGTGCTTGGAGTTTTCTTCCGAGGTTTCCGTCATGCTGGATATTTCTTCCAAAGCGGAACTAGATTCTTCCAGGGTAGCGGCATCATTCGAAGAATTTTCCGCGAGTTGCCTGCTGGTATCCGAGATTTGCGCGGCGGCACCACTGGTAAAATCGACTGCTTCCGAAAGATGTTCGATCATCGCTTCGACAGGAGAAATGAGTTTTTTGGCAGCAAAGAACGAAATCGCTATCGCCACGGCGATGCAAATGCCAGCTATGCCGACAGCCATCCAAAGCATGGAGTGGACTTTGGCCATGATACTTTTTGAGGGGATAATTACACCGAGAGACCAAGGGGAGGAAGTGCCACCGACACGAACAGGAGCATAAATCTGAAAAACTTTGGTCTGATCGGCTTGTGAAAACGATTCAAACTCATCCGATTCTCCTCGGGCGATTTTTTCTTTCGTTTGTTTTTTCCGTTCGGTCTGGGCCATGTCCTTCATGATATTGGAAGGATTTTTATGAAAAACCGTGAGACCGTTATTGGAGCAAAGCTCGACATAGCCAGTTCCGTAAGGGGTGACAGAGGACAGTTTTTTTTGGAGGGCGGCCAGTTCGACATCGACCCCAGCGATTCCCAGAAACTTTCCATTTGCGTCTTTGATTGGAACGACCAAGCTCGTCATGAGAATCTCTTTTCCTGCGACCGGGTAGCTGTAAGGGTTGATCAGGGTTTCCATGCCCGTTTTTTTAGGCAAGAGGTAGTAGTCGCCCGCCCCAAGTTTATCGTAGTCCACCAGCGGTTCTACTGCGACTTTTCCCGAAGCCCGATTCCAGTAAGGGATAAAGCGTCCAGAAGCATCGTGTCCGGGTTTGTTGGCAAATATGCGGTCAGCGCCATCGAAAGCATTCGGCTCCCAGCAGGTATAGATGCCCAAAATTTCTGGGTGGTCTTCCAGCATACATTTGAGGATTGCATTGACGGAATCCCGCCCGATTTCAAATCCGGAATCGCTTTTTTTCGCGACTTGAAGAAATTGGGACAAGTAGCGGGCGATCCCCATCGCATCGTCCAAAATCGCTTCGGCAGAACTGGCTTCAGCATACGCCAGAACGCGGGCAGCCTCTTCCGCATCCGTTTTGACAAGGGAGGTGGATTGCCACAGCAGGGAGGACGCCAACGCCAGCAAGGAGACAAAGGTGATGCAGGATACCAGGAACGCAAGACGCCAAGGCAGGGGTAAAGAGCTAAAGCGAAACATAAAAAAATACGGTAAAGGGTGGAGTTTTTTTGATCTCTGCACGATGGGGCGCAGCAGAAAGGGGGTTCTTACTCGATTTATTTTTTTGACCGATGTCGCTTAACGATGCGCAACTTGCCATCCATGGGTGCTCTTCTTTTTTTGCAACCCATTGATTTGGAAAGGCAAGAGCTAGAAAGCGGGCATCAGAATTTGGAAACATCAATGCCCCAAGTAATGGAGCCGATGACTTTCCCGTCTTCTGCAACAATGGGGAGGGATACCTGCTGCAAAACGCTTCCGGAAGACTTGTCCAGTTTCGCCTCACCGATATCTACGCCACCTTTACCATCGTTGAAAGACTTGACCCATTTCGGCTCATCGCCTTGCCAGTAATCGCTCGTGAGTTGGTTTTGCCCAACATTCGCCCCCTGGTTATCCATGACAAAAGTTTCGGCTACGCTGGGATTTGCTGTAACAATCGAAACAATTTCTTTTGCGCAAGGGTTGCTCATCTTTTCTTTTTGAATGGCCAGAGAACCGTCTTTTGTCGCAATCCATTCGGCATCGATTGTTTTGATTTCCTCCAAAGAAGTTCCTTTCGCATTTTGCGCCACGGTCTCCTTGCAGAAAACAGGGTTGGAGGATTGAGGAAGCAGCTTTTCGACCACGAAGATCTTGGCGGGTTCAGAAAGTTTTTGGCTGGCGAGGAGTTCGGTTTTTAG
>DYNR01000345.1 GCA_020720945.1 Chthoniobacter flavus
AGAGTTGCTGATGGGAGCTGGGGATTGGTATTTTAGGGGTTCGGCGGGGGCGGGTTTTTCATTTTTTGTGCGGGTGATTTCGTAGAGTGCGGTGACGGTATGACCTGCGCCGATTTCTCCTGCATCTTTTTTATCATCGTTAAAATCTTCCTTTGCTAAGAGGCGGTTTTCATAGCCGAGGAGGCGGTAAGAGGAAACTTGGGAGGGGTTGAATTCGATTTGAATTTTCACATCTTTTGCGACGGTGAAGAGGGTGCTTCCCATTTGTTCGACCAAGACTTTGCGGCCTTCCGAAAGAGAGTCGATGTAGGCGTAGTTGCCATTGCCTTTGCCCGAGAGTTTTTCCATCATCGAGTCGTTGAGATTTCCTGTCCCGAAGCCCAAGACCGAGAGGAAAACATTGGACTGCCGTTCTTTTTCGATGAGGGCGACCAGGGAGCTTTGGTCGGAGATGCCGACATTGAAATCGCCGTCCGTGCAAAGGATGACTCGGTTGGAACCGGCGGGGATGTAGTTTTCCTTTGCGAGTTGGTAGGCTGCGAGGATGCCGCCGGCACCGTTGGTCGAACCGCCTGCGTTCAAGGAATCTAGGGCGGCGAGGATTTTTCCTTTTTCCGAGCCTGGGGTCGGAGGGAGAAGGACACCGGATGAACCAGCGTAGGTGACGATGGAAACTTTGTCGTTTTTGGCAAGGTTTTCCGTTAGAGCGCGGAGGCATTTTGTCAGGAGCGGGAGTTTGTTTTCGCTGCTCATCGAACCCGAGACATCGACGAGAAAGACGAGGTTTGAGGGGGGGCGGTTTTCCGGGTCGAGGGGGCGGGCACGCAAGGCGATGCGGGCGAGTTCCGTTTGCGGGTTCCAAGGGGTCGCCGCTGTTTCTACGGTGACGGAGAACGGAGTATCTCCTTCAGGTGCAGGGTAATCGTAAGAAAAATAGTTGAGCATTTCTTCGATGCGGATGGCACCGGGAGGAGGGGTTTGGTTCGCTTGCAAAAACCGGCGGACATTCGAGTAGCTCGCGGTATCGACATCGGCGGAGAAGGTAGAAAGGGGGTTGCTGCGGGCGTCCAAGATGCGGTTGCTTTGGATTGGGTCGTAGGCTTCGCGGTCGAATTTTGCCGGTTCGATAGGTGTCCTGTCGGAGCAGACGGAGGCAGGGCGTGCGAGAGCGCGTTTTGATTCGAGTTTCGCGCCCGCACCAGGAGCAGATGCGATTTCTGTTGGGGCGATGGCGAAGCAGGCAACGGAGTCGGCAGGAAATGCTTCCTCCTGTTTTCCGCGGAGTTGCGAGGTGGCACCTGCGCGTTCTTTTCCGACTTCCATGGCAAGGAGCTCGCCGCTTTCCGTTTCGGTGGAAGGGAGGGCAGTTGCAGCGACGGTGGAAGACGGGAGAGGGGTCGCGGGAGTGTTTACTGGTTGGGAGGGAAGGAGTTCGGAGGATGGTGCTTTGTCTGTTTTTTCAAAGGGGGGCGGGGTGTTTTGTGCGAGGGAAGGCGAGTTTGGTGTGGATGGGGAGGATGGGGAGAGGGAAGGAATCACGAGAGAAAAAGCGAGGCAAGCGGCGATTGCGGTGGCGGCAGAAGCGAATGCGACGAAGCGGAGGATCCGGTTTTTGCGGGATGCGGCGATGTTTTTGCGGCAGGCGGCGAGGAGGGAAGCGCGCTGTTCCTCGGTGAAGGAAGCGTCGGGGGTTGCGGGCGAATTTTTTTCAGGGTTGGAGGAAAGAGACGATTTCATAAGATTGCAGAATTCGGTGGTGGAAGAGAGTTCGGAAGCGAGGGAAGGGGATTCTTGGAGTTTTTTTTCAAAGAGATTCCGGTCAGGGCCGTGGAGTTCGCCGAGGGCGTAAGCGGTCAGGTGTTCAGTTTTCATGGGAGCAGCGGGAAGGTTGGTTTTGGAGCCAAGAGAGTTTGAGGGATTGGATGGTGTTGTGGAGTTGGACACCGACATTGGAGACGCTGATGCGGAGGATTTCGGCGATTTCTTTGTAGCTGAGATCCGCTTCAAATTTGAGGCGGATGAGTTCTTGTTGGCGCGGGGAAAGTTGGGATAGGAGGGAGTGGAGGCGGGAGGCGGAGTCCTTGTTTTCCGCTTCGTCCGAGGGGGATGGATGCGGGGAAATTTCTTCTTCGATATTTTCGGGGGCATCGCAAAAAAAGCGCCGTTTTCTCACGATGTCGATGGCGCAATTTTTGCAGACGGAAAAAAGCCAGGGGGCGAGTTTTTCTGAGAGGGAAAGGACATCCTGTTTGCTGAGGCGCAAGAAAGTTTCTTGGACGGCATCGCGGGCGGACTCCATGTCGCCGGTGACGGATTTTGCGTAGCGGATGAGAGGGTGCTCGTAGCGGGCCAGAGCCTCTTCGATCCATTGTTCTGGTGTTGTGTGCATCTACGGAGACTACGCACGGGGGAGGAGTTTATTAACTCAAAAAAATGAAATGCTTCCGTTTGTTTTTA
>DYNR01000346.1 GCA_020720945.1 Chthoniobacter flavus
GGAGGCAGAGGGCGATGGCTTCGGCGGGCTTTAAGGAAACCGTGAACTCTTGCGCGAGACCTGAAAGGGTTTCTTCTTTCAATCGGATTTCCATTTCCTCGCGGGAGCGGGCGGCGCGGTTGGTCGAACGAATGTCGGGGGCGGTGTAGGAAATTTTTTTGTAATCCGAAGAGGGCACCGCAGGTAGCTTGACGGAAATTTCCTTGGATTCCGTAGCGCTCCGGTTGAGGAGAATCAGGGTGAGGGAGTCTCCGTCTCGGAAGGCGTAGGTGCGGGTCATGGGAATGCCATGGGTGGCGGGGACGGTTTTTTTGGTGGGTTTTCCGTCGTTGTCAAGACCGACTGCCTGCATTTCCGGAATATCAATTTTTTCGCAGGCGAGTTCTTTTACTGCCAGCATATCGCCTTTTGGCGCGAAACGGTTTTTGAGTTGGAGGGCGAGGAAGCAGTTGTGGGGAACCATTGCTTTGTTGTGGGATGCCCAGTTGTCGCCTGTGGTGAATTTGAAAAAATTCGTGTTTCCGTTGTTTGCTATGACGAAGAGAAAGTTGTCGAGGACAGCGGTGCCGAGGGCGTAGGATTTTCCGATTCGTTCGGATTCTTCGATGAACGGTTTTTGGGGGTTGGGGAGGGAGTAACCGGGGCCTGCTTCGTATTTGATGAGTTCGAGGGGGGGGAATCCATAGGTTTCCGTGAGTTCTTTTTGCATGGCAACGATGTCCTCCAGTTTGTGTTCCATGATTTGGGCGGGGTAGAGGAGGTTGCTTTGGAAGAGTTGTTCGTCGCTTTGGCCCAGGGGGGTGTCGCCGTCCCATCCGCCGATGTAACCGCTTGGGGCGGTGGCGATTGCGTTGGCGTTTTTGCAGGTGAGCAAGTTGCGGAAAGTCCATGCTTTGGCGGTGTCTGCCATGTTGTAAGTCCCCGTTGCTTTGTCCTTCCAGCGGTAGAGGGAATTGACGAAGGCGCTGGCGACGAAGCGGAATTTTTCGTTGTTGTAGGGGGAGGATTTGATGGTGCGGAAGAGGCGGTCCGAGACCATGCCGGCGATTTCGGGTTGGGCGGCAAACTCTTGGGGGGCGAACATTCCGTTCCAAGTTTCGTTCGAGCATTCGATGTAGATTTTGTCGAAGACCTCGGTCCATGGTTGGGGGTGCCCGTGTTCGGCGCGGAGTTTTCCGAAGCCGGTGTCGGCGGGGGCGGCGAGGTATTCGACGAATTGGCGGATTTCCTCATCTGACCAGAGGATGTAGGTCATGATGTAGGGGGCTGCGCCGGTTTTTTCGCAGAGTTCCAAGAGTTGGGGGAGGGTCATGTTGCCTTGGCCCCAGGCGAGGGAAAGCCCGCCTTTTTCCATGAAAAGAGGTTGCCGTTGGAACTGGTTTTTGACGAGGAAGTGTTTGAGGGTTCCGGTTCCGCGGCCTCCCATATCGCGGAGGATGCCTGGGTGGAACTCGCGGATGGCGGAGACCCAATCGGGGTTGATTTCGTAGGGGGGGAGGTCGCTTTGGCGGACGATCATGTCGTCGAGCCAGAGAGTGCCTTGCCCGGTGGAACCGATGAGGAGTTCGCCGATTTTTTCGGTGATGGGAGAGGTGCTATCGAGGTCGAATTCCACTTTTTGCCATTGGTCGGTGACGGAGATTTCTTTGGTGCCGCGGTCGCCGATTTGCAGGGTGACGGGGGCGGAGACGGAGCCTTTGAGCCAGGCTTCAAACTTGTAAGGTTTGCCGGGGGAAAAGGCGTTTTCTTTGCCGCCGAAGCGCAGGTATTGGTGGGACATTCCGACGGGGGAGGCGGAGTTGCCGGGGAGGTTGATTTTGAGGGAAGCGGTGCTGCCGTTTTCTGGGCAATGGGTTGAGCGGTCGATGCTCCAGGTGACGCCCGAATCCTTGCTCGGGGCAAAAAACGAATCGCGCAAATCGGGGTTGGAGACGGCCTCTGGGACGGAATCGCGTTCCATGGTCAAAACATAGATGTCGCCGCGTTGGACGGCGGGGCCATCGGATTCCAAGGTGATGCGCTCCTCGCCCGGTTCGTCTTTTTTCGGGCTTTTGAAGGACTTGACGCGATCGGTTCGGAGGGGGTGGAGGCCTTCGGGGGAGGGGCGGTAGATTTCGATGGTTGCGCCGTCCCAGAAGCCGTCGAGCATCGAGTGATAGAAACCGGTGCCGGAAGATTTGACCGGTTTTTGGTAAGCGAGAAAAGCGGGGTCGCAGGGTTCGCCTTTGCGGTTTTCGACTGAAGTGGCATCACCGCCCGTGGCTTGGAACATCCAGCGGAAGAGGATGGGTTCCGTGCCGCCGGGAGCGTTCCAGCAATTTGAGTAATTCCCTTGATTCCAAGGGGAGAAGGGGGCGAGTCCGAAGTTGATGCCGAAGTTTGGGGCATCTTTGCGGAGGATTGCCGTGGTGATTTCGTAGCGGTCGGCGGCAGAACTTGTGGAGGGGAAGAGGAAG
>DYNR01000347.1 GCA_020720945.1 Chthoniobacter flavus
CGTCCGCCTTTTTTTATTGCGTCGAAAAGAAAAATCCAGCATCGAATGGGAAAGACAAACGCAACCTAGCCACCGACCAATGACAACCGAAAACACCCGAGAAAACGCAGAGAAAAATTCTGGAACAGCACTGGACCCCGAACCTTTTCCGTTTTTTGCAGGGGTGCTGGAAGCCGCCTCGTTCCGCCCCGCTTGGGTGCAAGAACCCAATTCATGGGTCAGACATATCCCGTTTGTTTCTTGGCTGTTAGGTTCCTTTCCTGCCCGTGTTTTTGTGGAGTTAGGAACGCACACGGGAAATTCCTATTTCAGTTTTTGCCAGGCGGCGAAGGAAAAAAATTTGGCAGTGCGTTGTTTTGCCGTCGATACTTGGGAAGGCGACCCGCAAGCCGGGTTTTACCAAGGCGATGTTTTTGAAATGGTGCGCGCCCACAACCAAAAGAACTACGAGGGTTTTTCGGTTTTGCTAAAAAAGACCTTTGATGCCGCCCTTCAAGACATTGAGGACGCTTCCGTGGATTTGCTCCACATCGATGGTTTGCATACTTACGAGGCTGTCCGCCACGATTTTACGACTTGGCTTCCCAAACTTGCGCCGGGGGCGGTGGTGATTTTCCACGACATTTGCGAGAAAGAAGAAGGGTTCGGTGTTTGGAAATTTTGGGAAGAACTCAAGCAGGAATATCCCCAACATCTTGAATTCGAGCAATCTCATGGTCTCGGTGTTTTGCGGGTAGGCTCTTCGCAGACCAGTGCAGATTTTTCTTGGCTCGTCCCCGGAACGCCAAAAGCGGAAGCCATCCGGCGATACTTCACCTCTCTCGGTTTTGGGCTACTCGAAAAGTCTGACGCTGACTTAGCGGCCAAGCGCATCGCAGAACAAGAGAGCTTTATCGCCGGGCTATCTTCCCGTGCGGATCTGGCCAACTCCACGATCGAACGGATGAAAAACAGTTGGTCTTGGAAAATTACGGCACCGTGCCGCTGGGTCCAGCACGCCCTTGGCGGAAAGTGACTCCCGCATTTTCTTTTGCAAAAATCACTCTTCCAAGCGGATGAAAACGGATCGACTGTGGGCGGTCAACCCTTCGATTTCTCCGAATACTTCGATGGTCGGCAGGGATTTTTTAAGCGATTCCTGGCTACAAAAAACAACGCTTGTCCTGCGTTGGAATTGATCGACCGTGAGGCCTGCGAAGGATTTTCCCGCACCGCCCGTGGGCAATTCGTGGCTCGGTCCCGCGAGAAAATCGCCGACGGCCACAGGCGAAATTCCCCCGAGAAAAATGGCACCCGAAGTCTGCAAACTCGCGGCGACATTGCCAGGTTCCCGTGTTGCCACAGAAACATGTTCGGCCGCGAAACGGTTCGCTAAGCCAACGGCGTGTCCCATGGATTCGACCAAAACGAGAACCGAGTTTGCGAGCGATTCTTTGAGAGCTTCTTTTCTGGGCAAAGAGGGAAGCTGTTTTTTGACTTCCTCTTGGACTTTTTGCAAAACGGTTTCCGAAGTCGTCAAGAGCACCGAGACGCTACCGTGCCCGTGTTCGGCTTGCGCCAAGAGGTCGGCGGCGACCCACGCGGGGTTGGCGGAATCATCGGCGATGACTAAAACCTCGCTCGGACCGGGCAAAAGATCGACCGCCACTTTGCCAAAAAGCTGCCGTTTGGCTTCCACGACCCACGGGCTACCGGGGCCAAAAACTTTTAAGACAGGACGGATCGTTTTTGTTCCCAGAGCCAAGGCGGCAACGGCTTGCGCCCCTCCGATTTTGTAAATCTCGGTCGCGCCGCAAAGCGACAGCGCGGAAAGCAGGGCAGGGTTCACGGAACCGTCGGGACCCGCGGGCGTGACTGCGGCAATTTCCGGCACACCGGCGGTCTGCGCAAGCGTGCAAGTCATTATGGCAGAAGAAACTAGAGGGGCGGTTCCTCCAGGGACATAGATGCCGACCCGCTGGAACGGATCGAATCGTTCCCCAACTGTGACCCCTTGCGCGTTTTTGCGGAACCATGTTTTACGGAGGCTTTTTTTCGCGAAAGCGGCAACATTGTTTCTGGAAGCGAGAAGCGCTTTTTCGACTTTTGGAGGCAGGGATGCCAGCGCATCGGAGATTTCGTTTTGCGAAACGGCCAAGGTTTTCGGGGTGAGGGAAGGTCCTCCGAATTTGCTGGTGTATTCGATTAGAGCCTCGTCGCCCGAATCCCCGATTTTTTCGATGATCGCACGGACCGTTGTTTCAACTTCTGCGGAGGGGGCGGAAACCCTGTCGAGGGAGCGGGTAAAGGAAGCGTATTTTTTATCGGTGAAGCGGATGGTTTGCATGGGTGGCGTTTCCGTTAAATTAGACCTGAATCAGCGAGATAACTGCTGTGAATCTCTGCAATCTATTGGGCTGCAAAGGCTTGGAAAAAACACGCAAAAGACCCAGAGGGTATTCCTTG
>DYNR01000348.1 GCA_020720945.1 Chthoniobacter flavus
AAGCGGTTTTTGTCGATCGCTTTCATGAATGCTTCGTGGGGGCTGACGGTTCCGTCCACGAGTTTTTCCCAGATGGCATCGTCCATGAATTGCATCCCTTCGGATTTGCCGCCGGTGATGACATCTTGGAGTTTTTGGGTGGCTCCTTCGCGGACGATGGCGGAAACGGCGTTGTTTGCGACCATGATTTCGTTGACGGCGACTCGTCCGCTTCCGTCCGCTTTTTTCATGAGAAGCTGGGCGACGACTCCGCGTAACGATGCCGCAAGCATGGTGCGGACTTGTGATTGCTGGTCGGCGGGGAAGACATCGATCATGCGGTCCACGGTTTTGCGGGCGTTGTTTGTGTGCAGGGTGCCGAAGACGAGCAGGCCGGTTTCTGCGGCGGTGAGTGCCAGCGAGATGGTTTCCAAGTCTCGCATTTCACCGACGAGCACGATATCGGCATCTTCGCGCAATGCGGCTTTGAGTCCGACAGGGAAAGAGGATGCGTGCTCGGGGACTTCGCGTTGGGTGATGATGCTCTTTTTGTTTTTGTGAACAAATTCGATCGGTTCTTCGATGGTGACGATGTGGCGGGAGAAGTTTTCGTTGATGTAGTCGATGAGAGCCGCAAGGGTGGTTGATTTACCGGAACCCGTGGGGCCTGTCACCAAGACGATGCCGCCGCGCAATTCTCCGAACATTTTGATGATGGGCGGGACTTTGAGTTGTTCGAGAGTGAGGATTTTTGTCGGGATCAGGCGGAAGACGGCACCGTATCCCTTGCTTTGTTTCAGGTAGTTACAACGAAAACGGCTGTTTTCATCCATTTCGTAAGCGAAGTCGAGGTCGCCGGATTCCTCGAAGCGTTGCCAGCGTTCCGGGGTGCAAATTTCGTAGAGCATCCCGGCGATTTCCTCGTTTGAAAGGATTTCTTCCCGGATGGGGATGATCTCGCCGTGGCGGCGGATTTTTGGGACTTGCCCTTCGGCTAAATGGAGGTCGGAAGCGCCCGATTGGACGAGGACTTGGAAGAATTGGTCAATGTAGGCCATGGTGATGGGTGATTGTTGGGTTGGGGGTTGGAATAAGGTCAGCGTCCTGAAATAATTTGCTGCATTTGGTTTTTGACTTCCGCACGGTAGATGGCTTCGTCAGGCGAGATGAGTCCGGCGCGGAAGAGTTCGGCGACCGAGTCGTCCATGAGTTTCATGCCGAGTTTTTTTCCTGTTTGGATGATGCCGGGAAGCATGAAAGTTTTGCCTTCGCGGATGAGGTTGGCGACGGCGGGGTTATTGACAAGGATTTCCATGGCTAGGACGCGCCCGTTGCCGTCGGCACGAGGGATGAGTTGTTGCGAAACGATGCCGCGGAGGGATTCGCTGACCATGATGCGGATTTGGTCGCGCTGGTCGCTCGGGAAAACATCGAGGACGCGGTCGAGGGTGCGGGCGGCGTTGCTGGTGTGCAAGGTACCTAAAACCAAGTGACCTGTTTCCGATGCGGTGATGGCTAGCGAGATGGTTTCCAAGTCGCGCATTTCTCCCACCATGATGACATCGGGGTCTTCGCGCAATGCGCCGCGGAGGGCTGCACCGAAGGATTTGGTGTGGGTGTGGACTTGACGCTGGGTGACATGGCAACCTTTCGATTCGATGATGTATTCGATCGGGTCTTCGAGGGTGATAATGTGGTCGTGCCGCGCTTTGTTCACTTCGTCCACGAGGGCGGCCAAGGTGGTGCTTTTGCCGCAACCGACGGGACCCGTCACCAAAACCAGACCATTGTGGTATTGGGTTAACATCCGGAGGGTTTCGGGCAACCCGAGGTCGTTCATGCTGCGGACGGTGGCGTTGATGATGCGGAAGACGATTTCGTAGCCGAGGCGTTGCCGGATGACGCTGGCGCGGAAGCGGCCTAGGGCATTTGCGTAGGCGAAGTCCACATCGCCCCGCGATTCCAAGGTAGAGCGTTGCTCTTCGGAGAGGAACCCTACGGCCAAGTTTTGGAGTTCTTGTGCGGAGAGGGGAGGGGCGGAATCCCAGATCGGGGAGATGATTCCGTATCGTCGCCAACTCGGTTGTTTGTTCACGCTGAGGTGGATATCGGAAGCGTCGTGGTTTTTGCCGAGCTGCAGGTAATCGTCAACATGGGGGAGGGCGGCGGAAGGGGTTTCGGCTGAAACGACGATGGAAGGCGGGGAGGATTCGGTCATAAAATCGCTTGTTTTTTCGGGTTAAGATTGGTTGTAACAGGTTTATCGATATGGGGTTCGGGGTTTTGACAGAACATTTTCGCTTTCGGGGAAGGCACGGGTTTTTGCATGGTTTGCGCCGGTTGGAGGGCGGGTTTCCTATGCGATTTTTTCCGCAAAAGCTTGGCGCATATTAGACGATTCGGAGGGGGAGAAAAGGAAAAAAGACAAAATCGGAAATCTTGTGGCGAAAAAAGAGAAGAA
>DYNR01000073.1 GCA_020720945.1 Chthoniobacter flavus
ATCTTCTTTGCATTTATCTCACGGATTCAGGTTTCAGGCTTTCTCGCTATTTTCTCGTTGCCGGATTGCTTTTTCGGATTCGAGGATTTGGGATCGGGTTTTTCCTCCGCGCAGAAGGAAACCCGTGAAGCTTTTGGCAAACTCGAACCCGAAATGCAGGGGGAACAACCGGTCGATTTTCCATCCTCGCTGGAAGGAGGAAAAAAAACGGATCGGATCTTTCGCTTCCAACGCACACATCGAAGCCCGGAGAGATTCCCTCCGATGCCACTCCCGAAGAATCGTTTTTTCTCGTCCGTCCGCCCGCTGCCACGAAGATTCTGCAATCGCTAAGTTTTCTGCCGTGAGGCGCGCGCTCAACGAGTTGCCTGCATTCATGGTGCGGGAATCGTCGTGCCAACGATACCGGTAAACCACTGGTGCAACGGTGCTGCAAACGGGTGACATCCCGGCAAGGCGCAACAAAAAATCACGGTCGGAAGCCAAGGAATAAGAGAGGTCGAAGCCCCCGCTTTTTTCCCACAAGTCTCGCCGGAAGGCCCGCGCGTTGAGCATCGGTTCCCCTAATGCGATTTGCCCGAACGACAGAGCCTTTTCTTCTTCCGAATTTTTTTCCCAGCGGGTCTGCCAAATTCCCGCTTCGCGGCAGATCGCCCTGGCTCCTCCCGTAAGGATCGAACTTGCCGGATTTGCTTCCATCGCCTTTGCAAAAACTTGCAGCGCAAGCGGTTCTAGCCAGTCGTCCGCTTGCAAAAAAACGATCCATTTTCCTTTTGACCGCGCTACGGCCCGGTTCATCGCGTCGTAAAGCCCCGAGTCTTTTTCTTGCACGAAGGAAATGGCGGGAAACTTGGCGGCTTCCTCGCTCGTTTTGTCTGTCGAGCCTCCGTCTTGGACCAGATGCTCGAAGGAAGAAAAATTTTGTTCTACGACGCTCTTGGCAGCTTCGGCGAAAGTTGCGGCGGCATTGAGCGTGGGGGTGATGACCGAAAACAGCGGCGGTTCCTTGTTTTCTGGAGAGGTCATCGGAAGGGGCGAGGCATGGTTTTTTCTTGCTGGAAGCGGCGGGGGTTTTAGGAGTCGAAACGATCTCCGACGGGAAAAGAGCCGAGGGAAGCTAGGGTTTCGCATTCCGTTGTTGCGCCGGCCAGTGCGGTATCGACTGGCGAAGAGGGTGCCGCGTTTTGGGCGGTGGCGGCACCGTCCACTTCGACGAAGAAAACATAAGTTTCGGGGTGTCCGGGCACGGGGCGAGAAACAATCATTCGCAGATTCACTCCTGCGCGGCTGAAGTGTCCGAGGAAAGAGTGGAGGCTACCGCAGCGGTTTTTGAGGCGGAAAACGAGGGCGGTTTTGTGGGGAGCGTTTTCGCGGGCAGGGGCGAGCGAGTGGCCGATGACATAGAAACGGGTGACATTCAGGACTTCGGGGCGGATGGGAAAGCGCAAGACATCGAGCCCGTAGATGGAGGCGGCACCGGGAGATGCGAGGGCGACTGCAACTTGCGAGCGGGCGGCGAGGGATGCAGCTACGGCGGTGCTTGCGACGGGGTGGAACTCGGCACCGGGATATTGCGTTTCCAGCCATTCTCTGTGGTGCTGGAGCGGCGCGAAATGCGAGTAAATTTCCCGGACTTCTCCCCCTTGTCGCCCGAGGAGGGCGAGGCGCACATCCAAGACCAAATCCTCGCGGACATGGATCTTGCCCGCGTTGCGGATGAGAAGGTCCATCGTGTCGTAAATGGTTCCCCCGCTGGAGTTTTCGATGGGGACAACGGCTTGGGCGTTTTCGTTTTCCTGCAAGACGCGAAAGACTCCCGAGAGGTCGGGGCAGGGGAGCAGAGAGGCGTTTTCCCCGAAGCGTTTTCTGGCGAGCAAGTGGGAAAAAGTCCCTTCGGGTCCAAGGTAAGCGATGGGTGCGTTTTCGGGCATCGGCGGAGCGTTCACGAGAAGGGGAAATAGTTTTTGGCGTTTTGGTAGCAGACGCCGCGGACGCATTCGGACAAGAGTGCCTGGTCGTCCGGTAGCAAGCCCCGTTCCGATTCAGAGCCCAGCAACTCGCAGACGATGCGGCGGAAGTATTCGTGTCGTGGGTAGCTCATGAAAGAGCGGCTGTCGGTGAGCATCCCGACGAAGCGGGACAGGAGGCCCAGATTGCTGAGAGCGTTCAGTTGCCATTGCATCCCCTCCATTTGGTCGAGGAACCACCAGCCGCTGCCGAGCTGGATTTTTCCTGCGACCGAGCCGTCGTTGAAATTGCCGAGCATGGTGGCAAAGGTGTAGTTGTCCGCGGGGTTCAAGTTGTAGAGGATGGTTTTTGGGAGTTCGTCCGAGCGGTCGAGCGCGTCCAAGAGGCGCGATAGTTTTTCCGCTTGCGGCCAGTCGCCGATGGAATCGAAGCCCGTGTCGCGCCCGAGAGCCCGAAGGTTTTTGCTGCTGTTGTTGCGGAGTGCGCCGAGGTGGAGCTGCTGCACCCATCCGCGGGCCGCGTCGAGTTTCCCGAAAAAAACCATCAGTCGGAACCCGATTTTTTCTTCTTCGAGGGCGGAGATTTCTTCTCCCGCGCGGGCTTTTTTGAAAATTGCCGCGGCTTCTTCTTCGGTGCAATCCTCGGCGGGGCAGAACGATAGGCCGTGGTCCGAAACCCGCGCCCCGTTCTCGTGGAAAAAATCGTGCCTGCTTTTCAGGGCGGCGAGGAACCCTTCATAGGAATCACATTCTACGCCAGACACTTGCGCGAGGTGGTCGAGATAGGAGTTCCACGCTTCGGACGGGCGCATCTGCATCGCTTTGTCCGGGCGGAAGGCGGGGAAAACCCGGGTGTTCCCGCCCGCGGCGGCGACCGTCCTGTGGTCTTCCAACGAGTCCGTCGGATCGTCCGTCGTGCAAACCACTTCCACATTCATTTTGCGGAAAATTCCTTGGACGGAGAAGTCGCCCGACTGCAAGAGAGTATTGGCTTTTTCCCAGATGGCGGGGGCGGTGTTTTCGTTGAGCAAATCCCGGATGCCGAAATACCGCTGGAGCTCCAAATGGGTCCAGTGGTAGAGGGGGTTGCGGAGGGTTTTCGGCACGGTGCGGGCAAAGGCGAGGAATTTTTCGTAAGGGGGGGCGTCGCCCGTGCAGTATTTTTCGGCGATTCCGTTGGTGCGCATGGCCCGCCATTTGTAGTGGTCGCCCGCCAGCCAAATCTCGGATAAGTCGGCGAAAGAGCGGTTTGCGGCGATTTCCTGCGGCGGCAAGTGGCAGTGGTAGTCGATGATGGGGAGCGAGGCCGCCACTTCGTGGTATAGCCTGCGGCTCGTGTCCGTCGTGAGCAAAAAGTTTTCGTCGAGAAAGGCGGCTTTCATTGTTTCTTCCTATAGCATCCTCTCCGCCAACGGGAAAACAAAAAAATGGGAGCTTGCCATGTACTCTGCCGACAAGCTATGAATGGGGTTCGTATGTTTCTTGCAAAGCGCATTTTGATTGTTGTGGGGTCGTGCCTCTTGGCGGGGTGGGTCGGTTGCGACACGAAAAAGCCGCCTGCTGCCCCTGTGCCATCCGTCCCCGTGGCGGAAGTCACCATCGCCGATGTCCCGATTCACCGCGACTGGGTCGGCTCGCTGGAAGGCGCGCAAAACTCGCAAATCGAAGCAAAAGTTTCGGGCTACCTCCTTTCGCAGGAATACGCCGAAGGCTCGTTCGTCAAAGCCGGAACCGTCCTTTTCCGCATCGACCCGCGCCCTTATCAGGCGGCGGTTGCGCAAGCGCAAGCGACTCTCGCGCAAGCACAAGCAAAAGCGGAGCTGGCGAAAGTCACCTTCGCCCGCCAAGAAGAGCTTTTCAAAACGACGGTTATCAGCGCGCAGCAATACGATTCTTCGCGGTTGGATCGCGACGCTGCCGTGGCGGCGGCGCAGGCGGCGGAAGCCAGTTTGGAGGATGCGCAGCTCAACCTCAGCTATTGCACCATCATCGCCCCGTTTGACGGCATCGCCGGCAAGGCGCAGGCGCAGGTTGGCGATTTGGTTGGGCAAGGCAGCGCCACCGTGCTGACGACTGTCTCCCAAGTCCAACCCATCAAAGTGAACTTTTTTCTTAGCGAGCAGGAATATCTCCGGGCGGGCGAAACCCTTGCGCGGGAAATTTCCACCCCGATTGAACAGCGCAAGCGGATACTGGAAATCTTTTTGGCAAACGGGGTGCTCTACCCCGAGAAAGGGATTTTCGATTTTCTGAACCGCCAGGTCGATCCCCGCACGGGAACAATCCAAGTCGTCGCGCTTTTTTCAAACCCCGAAATGGTTTTGCGCCCTGGGCAATTTGCAAAAGTCCGCGTCCATGTCGCCACATTCAAAGATGCGGTCGTCATCCCCCAACGCGCCGTCAATGAGTTGCAGGGCACTTATTATCAAGTCATGGTCGTCGGGCCCGACGGCACGGTTGCCACCCGCAGCGTCACGCCGAGCGAGCGCACCGGCAGCGACTGGGTTATTAAAGAGGGATTGTCCAAAGGCGACCGCATCGTGGTGGAAGGATGGCAAAAACTCCGCAACGGGATGAAAATCAACCCCAAGCCCTACCAGGCACCCGCCCCGAAATCTTCGCCTTCGCCCACCCCTTCGCCGCAGGCAGCGCATCCCGTTCCCTCGCCGGGGTACGATGCTCCCGCAAACCCCGTTTTGCAAAAAATGCAGACCGACGCATTGGGTGCGCCATCGCCGCAAGGTGCCGCATCTCCTTCTCCCGCAACCCGCTAACCAAGCCAACACGCCGTGTCCCACTTTTTTATCCGCCGTCCGATTGTCGCGATGGTCATCGCGATTTTGACCGTCATCATCGGGTTGGTTTGCCTCTTCGGGCTTCCCATCGCCCAATATCCGAACATCGTCCCCCCGCAAATCCAAGTCGTCACCAATTTTGTCGGAGCCGACGCGCTCACGGTCGAGGAGTCCGTCGCCACGCCGATCGAGCAGCAGATGAGCGGGGTCGAGGGCATGGACTACATGTATTCGGTCAATGCCGGCAACGGGCAGATGACGCTGAACATCATTTTTGAAGTCGGTTCGGATCCCGCTACCGACCAGATTCTTGCGCAGATGCGGCAGGCGCAAGCGCAGTCCCAGCTTCCCAGCACCGTGCAGGCTTACGGGCTTACCGTCCAGCAGGGGACGACCAACCCGTTGATGGTGTATTCCATTTACTCGCCCGACGGGACATTCGATGCGACTTTTCTTTCGAATTACGCGAACATCAATCTCGTTGATCCCGTCACCCGCATTCCCGGTGTCGCCAGCGTTTCGGTTTTCGGTGCGGGCGAATACGCGATGCGCGTGTGGGTGAACCCCGACACGCTGGCCCGCTACAACATCACCGCCACGGAAATCATCCAGGCGATCAACAACCAAAACACGGTCAACCCCGCGGGGCAAATCGGCGCGGAGCCGACGCCCTCCGGCCAAGAGTTTACTTATACCGCCATCGCGCAAGGTCGTTTTTCCAGTGCCGAAGAGTTTGGGAAAATCATTCTCCGGGCCAGCGAG
The DNA here is from genome assembly GCA_020720945.1 of Chthoniobacter flavus. GTDB lineage: Bacteria > Verrucomicrobiota > Verrucomicrobiia > Chthoniobacterales > DYNR01 > DYNR01. The sequence goes on from DYNR01000073.1 coordinate 5,525, forward strand.
GACGGGGCGATTGTGACGCTCGGGGATGTTGCCAGAATCGAGTTGGGCGCGCAAAACTACACGCAGTTCGGGCGATTCAACGGGACACCGAGCGCGGTCATGTGCGTCTATCAAACCCCGGGCTCCAACGCTCTGGATTGCGCTAACGGAGTCCGCAAACTCATGGCGAAATGGGAGCAACGCTTCCCGGCAGGGGTGAAATCTGTCCTTTCTTTAGACACGACGGTAGCGGTCAAAGAAGGGATGCAGGAAATCGTCAAGACGCTTTTCGAGGCCATGGCGCTCGTCATGATCGTTGTTTTTATTTTCTTGCAGGGGTGGAGGCCGACGATCATCCCCCTCATTGCCGTGCCCGTTTCCTTGATCGGCACTTTCGCTATTTTTCCGCTTTTGGGTTTTTCGATCAACACGCTTTCGCTTTTCGGTTTGGTTCTTGCCATCGGGTTGGTGGTGGATGATGCGATTGTGGTGGTCGAAGCCATCGAGCAGCACATCGAGAAAGGGCTTTCGCCGCGCGATGCCGCATTCAAAGCGATGGATGAAGTTTCCGCGCCCGTCATGGTCATCGCGATTATTTTGGCGGCGGTTTTCATTCCCACCGCATTCATCCCTGGCATCACCGGGCAGATGTATCAACAGTTTGCGCTCACCATCGCCGTCTCGGTGATCATTTCCGCATTCAACGCATTGACGCTCAGTCCCGCGTTGGGCGCGCTGGTTCTCCGTCCGAGGAAAGAGGCGCGGGGGCCGCTGGGCGCGTTTTTTGGCGCGTTCAACCGCGTTTTTTCAAAAGCCACAAACGGATACATCGATGTTTGTGGCGGGCTGATCCGCAAGATCGTCCTTTCGATGGCATTGTTGCTCGGGCTCGGGTTGGCGGGGGGAGGGTTGGCGAAGTTCACCCATAGCGGATTTTTGCCCGAAGAAGACCAGGGATACCTCTTCGCTTTCATCCAGTTGCCGCCCGCTTCCTCTTTGCAAAGGACGGCGGATGTCAGCACCCAAGTCGAAAAAATCATCGGCAAAATTGATGGGGTGGAGTATGTGACATCAATCATTGGGTTCAACCTTTTGAGCACGGTGACAACGACTTACAACGCTTTTTACTTCATATCCTTGAAGCCGTGGAGCGAGCGTCCGGGCGAGGCGCTTTCGGCTGGAGGGATCATGAAAAAAATTACGGCGGAGCTTGCTGCCGAAGTTCCGGGTTGCATCGGCGCATCCTTTCCGCCCCCCGCGATTCCCGGCATCGGGACGGCGGGCGGTATCTCCATGATGCTCGAAGACCGGGGAGGAAACACTTTCGACTATTTGGCGCAAAACACCGACAAGTTTATCGCGGCGGCCCGTCAGCGGCCTGAAATCGGGATGATTACCACCACGATGCTCGCGGGGGTCCCGCAAATCTATGTTGATGTCATGCGCGATAAAGCCATGATGCAGGGAATCGAGCTTTCCGATCTTTACCGCACGCTCCAAGTTTTCATGGGGGGGTATTTCGTGAATTACTTCAACCAGTTCGGGCGGCAGTGGCAGGTTTTTGTGGAAGCCGAAGGTTCGTATCGCAACGACGCGTCGAAGATGTCGCAGTTTTATGTCCGTAACAAAACGGGGGATGCGGTTCCGCTTTCCTCCGTCGTGCTGGCCAAGCCGCATAGTGGGCCGGAGTTCACTTTGCGTTACAATATGTATCGTTGCGCGCAAATCCAAGCCAACCCGGCGCCGGGTTTCAGCACGGACCAAGCCATGCGGGCACTGGAGGAAATCGTTGCAAAGGAGCTACCTTCGGACATGGGTTACAACTGGTTCGGGATGACTTACCAAGTCGCCGAGGCAGCCAAGGGAGTGCCTGCGTCCGCCATTTTCGGGTTGTCACTTTTGTTCGTCTTTTTGATTTTAGCCGCGCTTTACGAGAGTTGGTCGTTGCCTTTCAGCGTGTTGCTGGCGACGCCCGTAGCGGTTTTTGGCGCGTTTCTCGGTCTTCAGATGCGGGGGATGGAAAACAACCTTTACGCGCAAATCGGGCTGGTCATGCTCATCGGTTTGGCGGCAAAAAACGCCATCCTCATCGTGGAGTTTGCCCGCATGGAATACGAGAAAGGCAGGCCGCTGGCGGAAGCTGCGCTGGCGGGAGCCAGGCTCCGTCTCCGTCCGATTTTAATGACCTCGTTCGCTTTCATTCTCGGTTGCGTTCCGTTGGCTTTGGCGGATGGTTCGGGCGCGATTTCCCGCCAAGTTTTGGGGACGACCGTTATTTTCGGGATGCTTGCCAGCACCTGTTTGGCCATCTTCCTCATCCCTTCCATTTTTTATCTCGTCGAAAAATTGCGCGGTTCGAAACCGGGGACGGAAGGGGTTGAGGAAAACGGTTCTCCTTCTGTTGAAACTTCCGGAGGTGCCAAGTGATTTCGTTCCAGCATCTTGGCAGGGAAATCGGCATCGGCGCAAACAGCTATGTCTTGGAAGGCGGGGCGGATCGCATTGTTCTCGATGCGGGGTATCACCCGAAAAAACAGGGAAGGGAGGCAAGCCCGAATTTTTCTTTGCTCGGGGAGCGCGGAGCGACTGCCGCCATCATTACCCACGCCCACCAAGACCATGTCGGTTCCCTTCCTGTCCTCACTCGCCTGCTCCAGCAAATCCCCGTTTTTTTGAGCGAAGAAACCGGGAGAATTTCCGACATCATGTTGCACAACTCGGTCAATGTGATGAAGAAAGAGCAAGAAGAGCGGGGGGCGAAGAACCCCGTATTGTTCACCCATCGGGGGGTGGAGCTTAGCCGCCGCGCGTGGCAGCATTGCAAGTTGCGGGTTCCGTTGGACTTCCGTGGAGACCGTCTTCCTCCGCTGGCAGAAACGGGGGAAAACGGGTTTGAGTTTTACCATTCCGGGCACATCCTCGGCAGCACGGGAGTGATGATCAAGCTTGCGGGGAAAACGATTTTTTACACGGGCGACGCGCATTTCAAAGAGCAGACTTTGTTGTCGGGCGCGGCGTTTCCGCAAGAGCAGGTGGACACACTGATCATGGAAACCACTCGCGGGGATGCGCCTTCCGAGGTCGGTTACACCCGAGAAAAAGAGAAAGGGCGGCTCGGGGCGATCGTGCGCGAAGCCTTCGAGGATTCCGCCGCTGTGACGATCCCCGTTTTTGCGTTGGGAAAAACGCAGGAATTGCTTGCGATGCTCTGGGAGTTGCGCCGCGAAAACGCCATCCCCGTTTGTCCGGTTTACATCGGTGGTTTGAGCACGAAAGTCACGGAAGTCTATGATGCTTTCAGCGATACGCCCGAGCGGTTGCACCCGGGGTTACGGCTTTTGGAAGAAGTCTCGCCGGTTGTTATATCGGGCAAAGAAATTGCCGATTTGCGCCCGCGCCCCCGTTGCATCTACGCCCTTTCCAGCGGGATGTTGGCCGAAAAAACTTTGTCTAACCTCTTCGTCCGCAGGATTTTAGAAGATCCGAAACAGCGTTTGGTTTTCGTCGGTTACAGCGACCCGGAGTCTCCCGCTGGCATCATTCGCCGGACACCGCAAGGCGGGTTGGTGACGCCGGATCCCGCCCTTCCCGCGCTCGAACGGAACTGCCGGATTGACGAGTTAAATTTTAGCGCGCACGCGGACCGCGAGTGTTTGTTGGAGTATGCCGTCCGCCTTCGTCCCGCAAACATTTTGTTAGTCCACGGGGATCGTCCTGCCATGGAGTGGTTCCGCCGTCGCCTTTCCGAGCTTTTGCCGCAAACTCGCATCATCGTTCCCGA
>DYNR01000349.1 GCA_020720945.1 Chthoniobacter flavus
GGGCTCAGGCACCATGCGCCGCCTCCGAAACCATGCGGTAAAGAACGGAAAAATCCTCTTCTTGCCGGCCCGCTTCCTCCGCCGTTTGCGCGTGCTGCAAAAAGGCTTCCATCATCCTCGGCGGAATCCCTGCTCCTTCCAGCAAACTCTTGGCCATGCGGATGTCTTTCGCCATGTTTTGCAAAGAAAAGCGGGGCGCAAAATCACCCGCGAGCATGGCGGGCAACTTCATTTGAACCGTCGCGGAATTGCTCGCGTTGTGGGCGATGGCGCGCGAAAAATTTTCTCCGGAAATCCCGGCAGATTCGGTCAAAGCGAGAGCTTCCCCCAGCGCCGCAACCGTCGCGGCAGTGACCATGTTTGTCGCGATCTTGAGGAGGCTGGCATCCCCGACCCCTCCGAGGCAAAGGATTTCTTTTGCCGAACATTCCAAAAGAGGGCGCGCCCGCGCGATGGTCTCTTCGCTGCCACCCAAATAATAAACCATCTCATTTTTTTCTGCGGCATCCCTGCTACCGGTAAAAGGGGCATCCAAAAATGCGCTCCCTTTTTTTCCTACGAGCGCCGCCGCTTGGCGGGCATGGTCGGGCAAGATCGTCGAGTGGTTGATAACCAAGTGGTTAGGCGTCAAAGCGGGTGTCATCGCCGCGAGGACTTCCAAAAGTGCGGAGCCGTCTTTCAAAAAAAGCAAAACGGTTTCGGCGTGCTCGGCGAGGTCTTTTGGCGACCCCAAAAAACAAGGAAAGGGCTTGGGTGTCCTGTTCCAGACCCAAACCCCGTAACCTTGGCGGGCAAGATTTTTAGCGACTCGGGATCCGATGATCCCGAGTCCCGCAACCCCTACCTTACTTTTGCGGAGGGGCGACGACATCTACGCCTTGGACTTGCACATCGAGCGTCGGGGGCTGTGGCTCGGGGATTAAAATTTCTACTTTCGCCTTCGCACGAAGACCTTGGATCACCGCCTCGACACCCTCCTGCTGCTTGGTTTCCTTGAGGTATTCGGCGATCTCGCCTTTCACTTCGGCCAAAGGCATCACTTGCGCGGGTTTCTTGTCCGTCACCTTGATCACATGCCAGCCAAACTGCGTGCGGACGGGGTCAGAAATCGTGCCCGCCGCTTGCCCGAACGCCTGTTCGGCAAACTGCGGAACCATGCGGTCTTTGGGGAAATAATTCAAATCTCCGGCGTTTTGCTTTGCGGTCGGATCCTCGGAAAATTCCGTTGCGAGTTTTCCAAAATCTTCGCCGCCTTTGGCCCGTGCCGCCAAGTCCGAAGCCTGCTTTTGCTTGGCTTCGACAGTGGCGGGATCCGCATTTTCTTCCACGCGAATGAGAATATGGCTGGCGCGCACCGTTTCGGGTTGCTCGAACTCCTGTTTGTTTTCGTTGTAAAATGCGGTCACTTGCGCATCCGAAACCGCATCGGCTTTCACCTGCGATTCCATCCACTTCCGCTGGCGGATGAGCTTGGTCAACCGTTGTTTGAAGTCGTCCATATTCTGCCCGCTCGCCTTGAGTTCCTCCGCGAAACGATCTTGGGAACCGAACTGTTGCGTGATTTTCGCCAACTCTTCATCCACTTCTGCCGGAGAGACTTGCGTGCTTGCGGACGCCTGGTCGATCAGTTTGTCCACGATCATATCCTCGGCAAATTGGCGGTAGAGAGCACCCCTTTGATCGGGGGGCAACATGGAAGGTTGCATCCCCATCGAAGAAAAAATTTCGTTGAGCGTTTTTTCGAATTCCGCGCGGGAGAGAGGCTGGCCGTTGACAATCGCCACGGGGTCGGGAAGCGGGGCTTCTTTCGCGGGTTCCGGTTGGATCGAAACAGAAACGACCTCTTCCTTCACTACGGGCTTGGCAGCATCCGCCGCAGATTGCGGGGCGGGTTGCGCCGCTGGCTGTTTGTTTTCCGCGGCAGGCTTTTGCGTTTCTTCTGGCTGTGCTGGCTTTTTGCATCCGGCAAACATTCCAACAGTGACCAACAATGGGGCGACGATATATTTGAGTTTCATTACGAGATATGAGACACCCTGTATCGCACAAATCGTTCAATCTTTCTACTGAAAAAAACAGCGTTTTTTGGGGCTGCTACCGCCCTTTCTGCGCAAGCCCCCGATTCAATCCAAAAAACACGCGCCCTCTCCCTCCGAAACACACGGCGGCAACACCCCAGCATGGTGCCTCTTCGCCGCCTCATCCACCCGATAAAGAACCAGCCACCCCGTCTTCATATTCAGCTCCCGCACCCGTTCCAAAAAACTTTCCCTCTGCGACCGCGTCAGGCGCACCTCAAACGCGCTCTTCTGCACCCGCACGCCAAAACCCTCCACCACCTTCGCCAGCCGCACCCTCTCCCGGTTCTCCTCCACATCATACACCGCCACATAGAGGGAGCCCCTTTTCACGATTTGTTCGCAAATAAAGTGTTA